>JAEUQD010000371.1 GCA_016789925.1 Bryobacterales bacterium
TCCAGCCCCTTATTTCATCGGCTACGCGGTGACGGAACAGGAAACGGCCACGATTTCGGCGGGCTTCGGGACCATCATTTCGTCGAACAGACGGCGTTCGCGCACGCTCGACATCACCGTCAGGGTCGGCTCCGAACAACTGGATAACTATCACACGCTGCGCGGGGAAATGCCGCAGTTCACGCCGGGTGCGGCGATCCCGCTCGATGACAATCCGAACGCCATCAAGCTGCGCCTCTGGCGCGAAACCGACCGGACGTTCCGTGCGGCCGCGCAGCGTTTGATCAATATCCGGACGAACAAGGAAGTCCAGGTTGCGGCCAAGGAAGCCTCCAATGACTTCTCGCGGGAAGAACCCTCCACTTCGTCGCAACTGCCGGACACGATGAATTTTGACAACGAAGACTGGACGAAACGGTTGCGGAAGCTATCGGCGGAGTTCCGGAAGTATCCGGGCATTCTCGGGTCGAACGTCACAGTCAGCGTGAGCCGCGAAACCAAGTACCTGGTCACTACCGAAGGCACGCGGTTGGTGCACGGTCGGCCTTTTGCGCGGATTGTTCTGTCGGCGGCGTCAAGGGCCAGTGACGGCATGGACCTGTCGACGTTCGACAGCTTTACCGCCGCGGACGCGCGTCGCCTGCCCAAGGATGCCGAGATCCGCGAGGCGATCGGCCGGATCTCCAAGGATCTTACCGGGCTGTTGAAAGCGCCGCTGGTGGAACCGTTTGTCGGTCCGGCGATTCTTTCGGGCCGCGCCTCCGGGGTCTTTTTTCATGAAATTTTCGGCCACCGGGTGGAAGGCCACCGCCTCAAAGATGAGTCCGACGGGCAAACATTTGCCAAGTCGCTGAATAGTCCGGTGCTGCCGGACTTCATCTCCGTCACCTTCGACCCCACGAAACGGCAGGCGGCCAATCAGGATCTGAACGGCTGGTACTCCTTCGACGACGAGGGCGTTCCCGCTCGCCGTCTCCCTGTGGTCGACAAGGGCATACTGAAGACGTTCCTGATGTGCCGGACGCCCATTCCGGGGATCTCGCAGTCAAACGGACATGGACGCCGCCAGGCCGGTGAAGAGGTCGTTGCCCGCCAATCCAACCTTTTGGTGGAAGCCTCCCGCACGGTGCCTGAGGCCAAGCTCAAAGAACTTCTGCTCGAAGAAGTGCGCCGCCAGAACAAACCGTACGGGCTCTACTTCCAGGACATCACCGGCGGATTTACCAATACGGCCAGGCGGGGCATCAACGCGTTTAAGGTGATTCCACTCGTCGTCTATCGCATCTATCCGGACGGCCGCGAAGAATTGATCCGCGGTGCGGATATCGTCGGTACTCCGCTGTCGAGCTTCGCCAAAATTCTGGCCGCGGGCGACCGGACCGATGTATTCAACGGTTTCTGTGGCGCCGAATCCGGCGATGTGCCGGTCTCGGCTGTTTCGCCGTCGCTGCTGATTTCGGAAATCGAGATTCAGAAAAAGGACAGCGGGCGCGATCGTCCGCCGCTGTTGCCGGCTCCGCCCCTCACGGCCGGCCCGTAATCCGGTATCCTCATCTGAGGAGGGCTCGATGCCACTCGTTCTGAAAAACATCTCGATTGAAGCTTCTATTCGAACTCGCGCCGAGGCCGAGGGGATCGAACCCGAAGTCTACATGGAAAACCTGCTGCTAACCGAACTTCGCTTGCAGGAGTTTTGCGAGGTCACCGAAGCCGAAATGCTTCGCCGGTGGCGTGAGAAAGAGACCGGCAAGCCGGAGATTCCCCTCCAGAGCGACACGCCGTCCTAAAGAGACAGGCCGGGAGGCCGCGGGCCCGTCGACTTCGGGCACTGAGGGAGCAATTCGACAGGAGGCCGGAAGTCCATCGAGGCGCAGAAGCTTAGGGCGAAGATCGCCGGGAAGCTGGCGCAGATGGTGAAACTGAACCGACCCGCATCGACTTCCTCGAAGAGTTCCAACGGATGATCGACGAGTACCACGCGAGCCGACTACAGGATCGAGTTTTCCGCCCCTTGACCGCGCGCTTCAGGCGACGCGGCTCGGTTACATGGGCTATTGACGCAGGTACTTCGAAAAAAAGTCGAGGGTACGGGTCCAGGCGAGTTGAGCAGCCGCTTCGTCGTAGCGCGGAGTCGTGTCGTTGTGGAAGCCGTGGTTGGCTCCGTCGTACACGTGGGCCGTGTAGGTAACTCCGGCAGCTTTCAGCGCAGCTTCGAAAGGGGGCCAGCCGTCGTTGATGCGCTTATCGAGCCCGCCGTAGTCGAGGAGCAGCGCCGCCTTGATGCGCGGGGCATCTTCGGCCTTGGCCTGGCTTCCGTAGAAAGGAACGCCCGCGGCAAGGTCCGATCCCAGGCGCACGGCGAGTATGTTGACGATGCCGCCGCCGAAGCAGAAGCCGACGGCTCCGAGTTTGCCGGTGCAGTCCGGACGCGCCTTGAGCCACCGGGCGGCGGCGATAAAGTCTTCGCCCATCTTGGTGCGGTCCACTTGGCGAAACAGTTCCCCGCCCTTTTCGTTATCACCGGGAAAGCCGCCAACGCTCGTCAGCCCGTCGGGGGCAAAAGCGAGGAAGTTCGCGGTTCCCAGCCGCCGCGCCACGTCTTCGATGTAGGGATTGAGACCGCGATTCTCGTGAACAACCAGGACTGCGGGCCAAGGTCCGGGTTTTGCGGGACGGACGAGGTAGCCGCGGATGCTGCCATTACCCTCGGGCGAGTCGACGGTCGCGTAGGAGGTGACGATGCGCGGGTCCTCTTTGGGAACCTGTTGCGCCCACGCGTAGTTAGGACGCAGGCTTTCCCACAGTGCCGTCGCGGTGAGCCCGCCGGTGGCGAAGCGTTTCGCACCGTCAAGAAAATCGCGGCGGTCGAGGTCGCCGTGCACGTAGCGGTCAAAGAGTTCGAGGAGTTCGGGCGGGAAGTCCGAAGCTTTCTTACGTTCCATGTGGATGAGCCCCTTTCGTGGGGTCGAGGATAACACATGTAATATAGGCGGTGACATGAAGTGCATTGGAACCGTTGGGTTGATACTGGCGATGGCCTTCGGGCTGGCTTGCGGGCAGGGGCGGAAGCCGCGGATTGCCGTGGGCGGGCTAAGCGCGGAGTCGAATTCGCTCTACCCGAAGGCGCGGCCGATGCGGGAGTCGCGGGAGGCACAGAGCCGCGAGGAGTGGATGGCCGAGGCGGCGAAGGCGAGTACGGTGGCCAGCGGCGTGGTCGAGGCGGCGAAGAAGGTGGGGTTGGACGTCTATCCGGTGCTGCGTGCGGGGGCGGGTTCGCTGGGTTATGTGGAGAAGGCGTCCTTCGACGAAGCGCTGGACAAATTGGTGAACCAGTTGAAGACCGCGAATCCGCCGTTTGACGGCGTGATCCTGATTCTGCACGGGGCGATGGTGGTGGAGGGATATCCGCATGGCGATGCGGAAGTGGTGCGGCGCGTGCGCGCGGGGATGGGGAAGAAGTTCCCGATTGTAGTGACGCACGATTTCCACTCGAATGTGTCGGAAGACATCGTGCGGGATTCCGATGTTCTCATCACCTATAAGGAGAATCCGCACCTGGATACGAAGGATCGGGGCATTCAGGCGGCGACAATCCTGGCGGATATGATCGCGGGCAAGGTGAAGCCCGTGCAGGCGATCGCCAAGCCGCCGATGATCGTGAACATTGTTTACCAGGACACGTTCCACGAGCCGTTCAAGCACATCACGGACGAGAGCCGGCGGCTGGAACGCGAGAACAAGAAGATTCTGGCGGCAAGCGTGCCGGGCGGGTATCAGTGGGCGGACGTGCCGGCGATGGGTCCGAGCGCGATTGTGGTGACCGATAACGATCCGGACCTGGCGCAGCGGGAGGCGAAGCGCTTGAGCGACATGCTCTGGGCGATAAGGGACAAACTGGTGTTCAAGTCGCCCGATCCTGCCAAGGCGGTCAAGGAGGCGATGGCGAGCGACAAGTTCCCGGTGGTGCTGATGGACACGGGGGACAATATCGGCGGCGGGTCGGCGGGCGATGGGACATTTATCCTCGCCGAGTTGGTGAAACAGAAGGCACAGGGCTGGGTAACGGTGATCTCGGATGCGGCGGCGAACAAGGCGGCGTTCACGGCTGGCGTGGGTGGTGCGTTCGACCAGATGGTGGGCGGAAAGACGGACAAGATTCACGGTGAGCCAGTCCGGGTGAAGGGGAGAGTGAAGGCGCTCCGGGACGGGCAGTATGTGGAGACCGAGATCCGGCACGGTGGGGGCCGGTACAAGAGCATGGGACTGACGTCGGTGATCGAGGTGGAAGGGTCGACGCGGGATCTGCCGAATCTACTTTTGCTGACAAACGGCGCATCAAGTCCGAACAGCCTGCACCAGTTGATCAGCAATGGAGTCTACCCCGAGCGCCAGCGGATTCTCGTGGCCAAAGGAACCACGGCGCCCCGCGCGGCCTACGAGCCGATCGCGGCCAAGATTGTCGAAGTAAATTCCGGCGGGGCCACGGATGTGAACCCGAAGCGGTTTACGTTCAAGCACGTGCGGCCGGGGTTGTTTGGCTTGGATAAGTAAACCCGCCCAGCGCAGCGCGCATCCCCGCATCGCCACATTGCGCACATCCCTTGGCAGGCCGCCGTTGGCAACTTGGCAACTGGCCCGGCGTACGCGGTCCGCAAAGCTGGCGAAACCGCTCCTGATGCGTCGCGAAGTGATTGCCCTCCGAGGCGGCCAGCCCAAAGAAGAGCTCGAACATACTGAGCGGCGAGATGATGTAACGGTACTGTTGGTCGAGCACACGCCAGAAACGCTGGCGCCATTTGTCGTCGGACGCTTCTGAAAGCAGGCTAAACACCTGGGTGTCCATCGTGATGCGCCTTCTTGCCACCGGTCACCAGCATACATCGTAGGTCCGCAAGGTGGCGCATGACTGACAGGGTCTATCGCGGCGCCACTATCGCGATGGGAGATGGGCCGCCGAAGAGCCCTGTGGCGGCAAGGCGTCCGCCATCACGACTGGTCCGAGGCCAGCATCCTGATCCCTCCCCCAGCCAAGCTGAAGCTGGCCAGGCTGCGAAAGGCGCATAAGAGAGCGTAACGAGCACCTGACCTCTTGGTGACCGATTTCGTGGACACTACACTGCATCCAGATTTCCACATGCATCTAAAGAGGAGACGTGATCAGTTTACAGTATTGCGTCTATTTCGAATAATTGATTTGGTGTGCTAGTTTGAAGCCATGGTGAACGAAGCCATCTCCATTGAGCCTCAAGACGCCGCGACGCTGCAAAGCGTGGGCCGCGTTTTGCGCCGCGGTCCGGCCAAACTCGTGGGACCCAAAGGGGAGTTGGCTGTCCTGCCAAAGCCCCTGTATGCGCTGCTCAAGGACATCGTCAAGAGCCTCGCGGAGGGGCGTTCGTTGGTCCTCCTGCCCGAGGAAAAGCAGTTGACCACGCAACAGGCCGCGGAACTGCTCGGCATGTCGAGACCGTATCTCATTCGGTTGCTCGACGCGGGCGAGATGCCCTATTGCCTCGTCGGCAAGCACCGCCGAATTGCCTTGCGAGACGTTCTCGCCTACGCCAAACGCCGGGCGTCCGCCCGCAGATCCGCGCTCGACAAAATGGCGCGCGATGCCTACGAGGCCGGATTGTACGACGACGCGGCCATCCCCGATGGCGGACAGGATGAATAGCCGAGGCCTCCGACAGCCAATCCGATGAAGAGGCGTCCGCGCGCTTTACTGGATGCCTGCGTGCTGGTGCCCATGCCGCTCGCCGACACCCTACTCCGCCTCGCCGAGCCTCCAGGCTTATATGAAGCACGCTGGTCCGCCGCGATCCTTCATGAGGTGACGCGGACTCTCCAACGCCGCTTCGGGAAGTCTCCGGAGAAGGCCCACTACCGGGAAACGTCGATGCGAGAATTCTTTCCCGACGCCCTTGTGACGAACTACGAGCAGCTGATTCCCGACCTCCACAACCACCCCCAGGGACCGCCACGTCCTTGCCGCCGCCCTCGCCTGCCACGCCGACTATCTTGTCACATTCAACCTCAAGGACTTTCCTCCGCTGACCGTGCGCGATCTACCCACACAAGTGATTGGGCCTTCCACTTTCCTCAATCATCTCCTGGCACTCGACGCGACCGTTGTCCGGCGTCGACTGGCACGACAGGCCACCGCGATCGGCATTCCCTTGCCCCTATTGTTGGAAAAGCTCGAAAGATCAGTCCCTTCGTTTGTCGCGGCGATCCGGGACGATTCGGGACGATAACAGATAGTCCGACCGAAGTTGTCAGGGGATCCGCACTCATGGCTCGCAGACAAGAACGACCCCGGCAACTATTCTGATCTGGGACTACCTGCGTCGGGGGAGTAAACTGGTGAAACTTCAGGTAAGCGAATCGAACGCCAGGTGGAAATACGAGGCGATTGTGGGGCCGAAGACCTCCCACACCTTCGCTGCATCCGCTGATACTCGAACGCCGTCTGCGAGTGATTTGAGACAGGTCTTCACTACGTCAACTCTCCGCCTCTCCTCAGGCAGTGTCGCCTGTTCGCCGATGGTGGCGAGAGATTCGATCATTGCCTTGCGCTCCGCACCGAGAGTTTCATCGCTGGTGATGGCTTTGAGGAGGAGATCGATCCCCTCAGCGACATTCTTGTGGCCCTGACTTTGCAAATCATTCACCGTAGCGTTGATGCCTCCTAACACAGTGCCGAGATTCAGCGCGGCTATGGCGCTATTGCTAATGTTGTTAGTAATGTTAAATGTCATGATCTTACCTTCTGCCAAGTCATTTAGCCCCAAATCCTTCTTTAACTTCATTAGAAGGATAGCCCGCGTCACCGAAGTCTCTAACGAAGAGCGTTGATCCTCATCAATGTAACTTTTGGCTATTGCGGCGACGAACTCCTTCAGGTCGCATTCCATGTCGGAAAGGAGAGGTTTGGACAAAAGCCGCGGTTCGTCCTGCGAGTATTTTCTTCTAAGGTCCAGACGGTACTGGATGAGCCTTTCAGCGTATCCATAGTAGAGCTTCGAGATCCGTCCGTTGGCGATACCCGACTCGACAATGACACTGGGCTTCTCTCCCTTTATTCGCTCAACCTCGGGGAGGATCAGCGATAGTTGCTTCTCTTTGAACTCGATGTACTCAATTTGCTCGCACTCGAGGATCTTCTTTATCCGGTCCATCTTTAGAAGCGCTGCCTTTCACTATATTCTATCTGGTGGTCCAAACCGAGGAGAGACCTTCCCTCCCCTCCCCCTCCTTTGCACGGCTACAAACGTGGTCCGACAGCGCTCTGTTCTTAGGGTCACCGGCACCACGCTATCTGACACCTCACCGCCGCGACCGTGAGAGCGCCGGGCTACTATCCCGTCGGTACCGAAAGGTACTTCACCCGGATACAAATCCCGGGCGGCTCTTTTCGAACGACATTCTCCCGCACAACTGTTTCCATGTAACCAGGCTCAATCACAGTCTCGGACACGCGGAAGACACGACCGACCGCCACCTCAACGAAGGGAATCGATTCCGCTGGAAACTCGGCGAAATCAATGATCTCGACGACATCGAATGACTCTTGTTTGTACGACAGCAGCGTCGCGAAATTCTCGAAACTCGTGCCAAAGAGACTCTCCTCCTCAATAAGAAGGTGAGCCGGCGTCTCATGTTGCTCAAGCTGTGGCTTGCCTTTGCCGATCCGTATGTGACGTTGGTCCGATTCATGGAAGCTGATCTTAACTGGTCCGCCCTTCAAGGGTTGGAACGCGTATACCTCGTTGCTCTGAACCTGGATACGCAAAGCGACTTTTGTCTCCTTGCCGTCGGTCACTAGGACTGCCGCCTCAAATGTCGGTTGAGATCCAGGTCGCGCCATACCTTCCCTTGTACGCCTTTGCCTGCGGGGTTCGCAACAGTCTCTCTTGCTCTTTCTAACCACGGATAGAAAGCGAAAAAGAACGAAATTCGACCGGTGAATTTGTGGAATGGGTTCGGCGCAGCGCTCCCAAGAGTATGGCCGCCGATAAAAGCCGATTAACGCGGATTCGCTTCGCAGACTGAGCGGATGCTCGCCGCCGTTCTTGAGGTATCCAACACTCTAGCTGTGCTTTCCGGCGCAAAATTCGTTTCCGCCGGCGGGGGCCGGGTGCTTTTACGCTTCCGGCTCAACAAGGAGGGTAGGGCAGGACCCTAGCTGCTAGGGCTTGCCGACGGTCTCGACACACTTCTGGCGGTAATAGGACAGTTGTTTGCAGGCGGCGTCGCGAACGGCTGGCACCTCCGTGGCGGCGAGGTGTTGTAGTTTCTGGAAGAGGTAGGCTTCCGGCACTGTGCCGGGTGCTCCCCATTCCACTTGCCTCGCAAACTCCGCGTCGCTGACCCCATTGCCTCTTGTAAAGAGTATGTCTGCCAGAGCATACGCAAGTGGCTTCCCGGGATCGGGCCTGTAGTTAGGGTGTGCACCACTTTCTACTGGCAAAGTACATTCATCCCACCCGTCACAAGCCGTGCGAAGAACACCAGAATCTCTCCGCAACCACAAGATACGCCGGTACACCGGGTCCATCGATCCATGCACCGCCCAGAACCCGAGAGGTCTGGGGCCATTGAAAGCTCCCGCCCAAGTGAAGTAATAGACCGTCGTCGTTTCGAGGACGACATCACCCCGTAAGACATTCTCCACTCCGACCCTGAGTTTACGGAGTTGAAGAACCATCCCGTCCGAGTGGATCGGGCCACGCACCAGCGTGTCTGATTCGATTACCCCTACGACAACAATTGGAGCAGCGAAAACCTTTGCAAGATATTCCGAA
>JAEUQD010000382.1 GCA_016789925.1 Bryobacterales bacterium
GCGGTCCGGAACGCGGTGAACCGGCACAAGCGGATCAGCCAGATCGGCACGCAGATTCACGCCGGAGCGAACTACCGGCGCGTGGTGGAGTGGGTGCGTTCGGGGAAACTTGGGAAGATCAGCGTGGTGCGGACCTTCAACGTCATGAATCAGGGACCCAGCGGCATCGGCCGCGCGCCGCAGCAACCGCCGCCACAGGGTCTGGATTGGGAGATGTGGCTGGGTCCGGGGCCGTCGCGGCCGTTCAACGCGCTGCTTTATTCCGACAGCTACAATCACTGTTCTTTCTGGGACTACACGCGCGGGTGGACGCCGGGCATGGCGCCACATATCATCGACCTGCCGATCTGGGCGCTCGATCTGGGCGTGCCCGAGGTGACCAACTGCATGGGAGGACGGTTCTCAATCCAGGACGACGGCGATGCGCCCGACACCCAGGAAATCACCTGGCACTATCCGGGGTTGACGATGACGTGGATGATGAATTGCGCCAACAGCTTCGCGTTCGATTTTGGGCGTGGCAAGCCGGCGCGGCGGCTGGGCATCTACTTCCACGGCGTGAACGGTACGCTGTTCACCGACTACGGCAAACACGAGATCGTTGCCGAAGGCGACCTGTTCAAAGACCCGGCGCCACCGCCGGAATCGATTCCACCGTCGCCCGGGCACGAGCGGGAATGGCTGGATTCGATCAAGTCACGGAAGGAACCGAGTTGCAGCGTCAATTACCACTACAAAGTGGACCTCGCGATTACGCTGGCCAACCTTTCGTATCAGCTTGGGCGTTCGGTGCGGTTTGACGCTAAGACGGAGAAGATCGTGGGTGACAAACAGGCGGCGAAACTGGCTCGACCGGTGTACCGCCGGCCTTGGAAGTTCCCGGCGGAATACCTCTAGGCGAGGGAAGCCTTACTCATCCGCCCAACACGCCCGTGTCGTATACGACGTTGCCATCGACGACCGTCCGCACCGGCTCGATCGCTTTGATTTGCTCCTCGGGCACTGTCAGGAAGTCCCGGTCGATGACCACGAAGTCGGCCAGCTTGCCCGCCTCCACCGACCCCTTCACCTTCTCTTCGAAGGTCAGGTACGCTCCGTTCACCGTCCACAGGCGCAGCGCTTCTTCCCGTGTAATCCGCTGTTCCGGACCGAGAACGGCGTCATCGGCCGTCTTTCGGGTGATGGTCATCCACATCGCATAAAACGGATGGTAGGCATTAATGGACTTCCGCGGATCGTACTTGATCATATGGTCCGACCCGCCGGCCACGACGACGCCGGCGTCGATCATCGCGCGTAGCGGGAGAAACCATTTGGTGCGCTCCGGACCGAATACGGGACCCAGTGCCGGCCCGTCGAAGTGGTGCCACTGCGGCTGGCAGTCGAAGACGACGCCCAACCGGGCGGCCTTGGCGATGGCGTCGCCGTTGGGGAAGTTTCCGTGGGTGACGGTGAAGCGGCGGCCCAGGATCGATTTCTCTTTGTTCGCCTCTTCGTAGGCGTCGAGCAGCAGGTCAATGGCGCCGCCACCCGTGGTGTGCGATGTCATCTGCCAGCCCAGGCGGTTGGCGGTTTTGGCCATCGCCACGAGGTTTTCCCGAGGGACATTCAGCACGCCGCGATAATCCGGATCGACATAGCCGTAGACCTGCGTGTTCATCCCGTAGGGCTCGCGCAGGTAGGCAGTGCCGATCAGAATCCCGCCATCCACCACGGTCTTCAGCGGACCCACGCGCAGCCATTCGTCGCCCCAGCCGGTGACGAACGGAATCGCCTCGATGCGCTTTTCGAGGTCCTCCGGCTTGCCGCCGCCTTGCACCATGTAGGTGACGGCCGTGCGCACGGTGAGTTGGCCGCGCTGTTTCAAATCCTGGTACAGGCGGAAGCCTTCGGGACCCTGCCCGCGATCGCCGGTCGACGTAATGCCCACGCGATTGTAGGCGGACTGCATCTTGCGCAGCCCGGCCATCCGCTCGGCATAAGTGAATGCGCGCGACGCCCGCAGCGGACCCAGCAACTGCTGCGCCCCCAGAATCAGGCCGGTCGGCTCGCCCTTGTCGTCCTTGATGATCTTGCCGTTGCCCGGCTGCGGCGTGTTCCGGTCGACGCCCAGCCGTTTCAGCAGCTTCGAGTTCAGCACCGAGGCGTAGCTGTTGTCGGTCATCGTCTCGTGATCGCCGGAGACCTCGTCCAATTCCCAGCGCGTCGGATAGCGCCGTTCCTTCAACCGCGTCGAATACACCTTGGGGACGAAAATCAGCTTGCTCGCGGGCGTAGTCGCGGCAATCCTCTTTACATAAGCCTGCACTTCGGTGATCGACGCCATCACCGGGACCTCGCCTTCCTGCTCGGCCATTGCCGCTCCAATGGGGTGTGTGTGGCTGTCGTTCAAACCGGGCACAACAGTCCGGCCCCGCAGGTCGATGCGCGGTGTGCGGGGTTTCGCCGCCTTCAGGACCTCGTCGTTGGTCCCGACTTTGGTGAACCGGTTACCTTCCACCAGAAATGCCTGCGTCTGTTTCGGCCCGGCGCCCATCGTGATCACCTTGCCGTTGAAGTAGACGGCGTCGGCGCCATGCGCTCCCCACACCATCAGCGCGGCGACGCAGAGCGCTTTCATCCCAGTGTTCATGACTCTCCGATTCTACCTACCCGTGCCGATGCGGCGTTCCACGTCGTGGAAACGCGGGTCCTGCCGCAAGGGCGCCAGCCGCGGGTCACACCGCAATGTGAACACCTCCGGGGCGCGGTCGCGCAGGGCCGCTTCCACCGCGGCAAACGCCTCGTCCATCCTGCCCAACATCACGGCCGCCAGGATGGGCGCGGACGCGGCGATATCGCGCCGTTTCACCGCTTCCATGAGGTCCTGGTAAACCGCCTCGGCGGGTGCGCGGTCGCCTTGTAAGAGCGAAAGCCACGCGCGGTCGGTCCGCAGCACGCCGGGATGCAGTTCCGACCTGTCCAGGTGGGCGAGTGCTTCCTCGAAGCGCCCGAGAAAGCCGCTCGTCAACCCCAGGTAGTAGTGCGCGAGCGTGTAATTCCGCTCGCGGTCGAGCACGCTGCGGAACTGCCGGGCGGCCTCGTCGAACTTCCGCTGCTGATACAGCACGACCCCCAGTTGAACCCCGGTCAGCGGTGAGACGGGATCGAGATCCGTGGCCCGCTGCGCCACCTTGAGCGCTTCCTCCAACCGCCCCTCCGCCGATAACAGCCGCGGCAGGTAGATCATCGGTGTGATCGACCGCGGCTCGAGTTCCAGCGCCCGATTGAGCGACTGCTCGGCGCCGCGGAAATCCATGTCCACCATCATCCGCGCCGCACCCAGCGCTGCATGGGCCGCGCCCAACCGTGCATCCAATTTCACCGCCGTCTCGGCCGCCTGTTTAGCCCGCGCCGGCGAATCCATCTCCAGCGCCAGGTGCGGCAACAGCAGCAAGGCCTCGGCCAATCCGGCGTGCGCGGCCGCGGACTTCGGTTGGGAGGCCGCCGCCTGCTCAAACGTATCGAGAGCGCGCTGCGCGTCGGCCGGCGTCGCCTTGTAGAGCAAATACCGGCCAATGAGCGCCGCGGGGTCCGGCTCGGGCTCAGGCGCGGGCCACATCAGCCACACACCGACGGCAACAAGCATCAAGCCGGCGGCAACAAATCCAACCCAGCGCCGCGACGCCGGCGGTGGCGCCGGGGCCTCGAGAACCGGTGGGGGACCTTCCGCATTTACCGCCGCCACAAACCGGTAGCCCCGCTTCGGAATCGTCTCGATGTAGGGTCCCGGCCCACCGCGATCTTCCAGTGCTTTCCGGATGGCCGAGATATTTCGCGCCAGGCTCGACTCCACAACGAACGTGTCGGGCCAGATCGCCTTCATGATCTCGTCCTTGGTCACCAATTCGGGCGCCCGCGATACCAACAGAAACAGCGTGTCGACCGCCTTGGGTGTCAGTGGAACAACGGCGCCATCATACTGAAGCACGGTGGAGTCAAGACGAAATCCGCCGAACTCGTACGTCATCGGCCTATCGTGCGTAGCGCTTGAAGTAGCCAATCCAACGCGCCTCCGCTTGCACTCCGCCGAACTCCTGGTTCCACAAGCCGGCGAACTTCTTCCGCCGTTCCTCCCTCTTCCTGGTCAGCCACTCGACTAGCGGCGAATCGCCCTTCAACGGCTCCATGGCCAGCATCGTCTCGTAGTCGTTAATGTCGCCCAGCACAGTCTGGACTTTTCGCATGGCCTCGATGCGCCCCTCGAGCCCCTTCCCATAGACGGGTGTGAACAATTCGAGCGTGTACCGGAACCGCTTTCCGCGCAGCCGGAACTGGTGCAGGTCGGCCCAGGTCGTCTCTTCCCTGACGGCCCTGTTGCCGGCCTTCATGAATTTGCGCGCGAGACCGGGAAGCACAGTTCGGGCGTTCTCCGCCGGCGACAGTTCCGCGTCCCATTGCTCGCCTCCCTTTTTCCGGGCCCACTGCCGCCGCAAGTCGACCCCGTGGAAGGTTTCGAGCAACGCGTGCAACTGGTTCATGGATGCCGTGCGCTCTTCCTTCAAGGTCCGCACCAGCGCCGGAGCTCCCGGAGTCTTCGACCGCCGCACGATTGCGATCGCGATATCCCGGTTCCGTACCTCACCCGCGCATTTCAACAGAGGACGCACCTGCTGCCGAAGCGCCCTGGCCGCCTTCCTTCCCAGCAGTTCCCCGAACAGCCGGAGCGCCTGCGCCAAACGGCGAATCGAAACACGCAAGTCGTGGACGGCGTCTTCGGTCATCTCCGTTCGCATGCGCTCGATTTCCGCGACCACGCGTTCGAGCCTTGCATTCACCTGCGCTTCGGCAAATTCTCTCATCGTCTCCCCCGTACAATGGTGAGCGGCCGGTCGTAGACCTGTTGAAAGGCCTCGCCCACCCGCTCACTGGCCCAGATTTCCAGGTCGATCTGCTGGGTCCCGTTGACGGTCACCACCGCGGTGCCATTCTTCAACTCGCAGGCGATCGAGTCCACGCGCTGCTCCTTCGACTGGTCCAGCGCATCTCCCAGCCGCAGCAGCACGATCAACAACAGGAGAATGCGCCTGTCTTCCGGGGCCAGCGCCTGAAACTGCGTATGCCGGGCCGTGGGCATCGACTTGCGGTGGAACCGGCACAACATCGCCATCAGGAGTTTTTCGCGATCCGTGAATCCCGGCAGGTCCGAGTTCTCCACCAGGTATTGTGCGTGCTTGTGGTGCCCCGTATCGCTGATGTAGTGTCCAGTGTCGTAGAGAATGGCTGCTGCCTGGAGCAACCGGCCCCAGCCGGGCGCAAGCTTGTGCAGGGGCTTCAGGCTATCGAAAAGGACCTCGCAGAAGCCCGCCACCTGCCGGGCATGCTTCAGCGGCACGGCGAACTTCAGAGCCATCCGTTCCGCCACGCGCCGTTGCTCGCGGTTCAATACCGCTTCTTCCGCACCGACTCGCCGCGCCGCGAGGTCCGCGATAATCCCGTCGCGAACCCCCGCGGTCGAATAGTAAAGCGACGGCAACTGGAACCGCTGCAGCACCTCCAGCATCACGGCCACGCCGGGCACGATAATCTGCGCCCGCCGCGGGCCAATGCCGGTCACCTTCGCCCGTGCCGCCGCCGTCTTTGCCGAAAGATCCTTGAACAACCTCCGCACTTGAGGCAGGGTCGCGCGCCGCCGGTCCGCCTCTTCGCGCCGCGCCCGCGGAATGCGATTGACCGCGCACACCATCGCCGCGGCCGTCGCTGACGTCGCAATCGCGCGGTCACACGGCTTCGTGCCCAACCGGCGCACCACGGGGTTCAAACGCTCTTCGATAAACTCGCGCATCTGGAGATGCTGCAACGGTGTCGGCGGATCGTTCTTCAAAAACGCCTCCGTCAGCCGCACCGCGCCCAGCGGTTTGGAGAACGCTTCCCGAAGCCGCCCGGCTTCCGCCAGAATGATCTCCGCGCTGCCGCCGCCCACATCGACAATCAGCACGCGCTTGTCGGGATGGGGCCAGCGGCTTTGCACGCCTAAATGGATGAGCCGCGCTTCTTCCTGCCCGGAAATAATCTCGACGGGCGCGCCGATCGCCGCTAAGGCGCGTTCAAGGAATTCGGCCTGGTTGCTGGCATCGCGCACCGCCGCGGTGGCTACGGCCCGCACGGCCGCTACGTCCAGCTTCTTGTAGGCCTGCGCCATCCGCGCCAACACGCCGGCGACAAACTCCATCGCCTCGCGGCTGATCATGCCGCCGCGAAACACGCTCTCGCCCAGCCGCGTTACTTCCCGGTCTGACGCGAGCGTCTCGGTGCGCCCGTTCGCCAGCACATCGGCCGCCAGCATCCGCACGGAGTTCGAGCCGATATCGATGGCGGCGTACCGGGGCATACCCCTATCATATGCATGGGCGCTAAAATAAGGCCCAATCGTCCCGCGTCGGTGTTGGACCCGTTCTTTACGCCCTTTACCAGGAGGCCGTTTCGGGCCGATCTCTGCATAGCCGACAATACGGGCAAGTGCCTCAGACTTCCGAAGACCCGATTTCGGTTTCGCGAGGCGTCAAGGTGAATGGATAACGCCTCGGCACCGGGATGACGACATTCCCTGAGACAATTGTTTATAGACTGTGAAGGTGGTATCGCACGCGCTCTACGCAGAAGACGACGGCTTGGTTTGCCCGGAAGTGGGCGGCTGGGCGGAAGGCAAGTATCGCTTGTTGGCGCTGTATGACGAATTGTTCTCTACCGGCATGAAGAACAAATGGGATCAACGAGTGTATATCGATTTGTACTCCGGTGCCGGGTATGGCCGCTGTCAGGGAACGAAAACGGTCCTTAAGGGATCGCCTATCCTTGCGCTCACCGTGCCCAATCCTTTCGACAAATACATTTTCTGCGAAGAGAGTCCCGAACTCATGGCCGCTTTGAAGGCCAGGGTGGGGCGGATCGCGCCAGCAGCGAGCGTTACCTTCGTTCCCGGGAGTTGTGATTCCGCAATCGACGAGATCTGCGCCGCGATCCCGAAAGGCTCGTCAAGCAACAAGGTATTGAGCCTTTGTCTTGTGGATCCATTCGACTTCGGCATCAAGTTCGAGACCCTGCGGCGGCTTTCAGTCGTGTTTATCGACTTCGTGGTGCTACTGGCGATCGGCATGGATGCCAACCGAAACTACGCCCATTACGTCGACGGGCAATCCACGAAAATTGACGAAGCCTTGGGCAATACGCACTGGCGCGAACGGTGGAAGGCTGCGGGCGCCAAGAGAAAAGACTTCAGACGGTTTCTGGCTCAGGAGTTTTCCATGAGTATGGCCTCGCTCAACTACCTCCAGAAGCCGTTGGACCGCATGAAACTCGTCCGTTCGGTCGATAAGAATTTACCCCTGTACTACCTTGGCCTATTCTCACGAAGCGAAATGGCCTTCAAGTTCTGGGACGACGTGCTCAAATACAGCACCGATCAACTGAGCCTCGGACTTTAGCCTATGTCACAACTCTCAAAGATAGAATGGACAGACGCGACATGGAACCCTGTGCGTGGCTGTTCTAAGATCAGTCCAGGCTGCAAGCATTGTTACGCAGAGCGGTTTGCGGAACGCTTCAGGGGAGTAAAAGGGCATCCGTTCGAGCAAGGATTTGATGTTAAGCTCGTGCCGCATAAACTGGGCGAGCCCTTTCGGTGGAGTGAGCCGAGGATGATTTTCGTGAACTCAATGAGCGACCTCTTTCAAGACGAGGTTCCGGAATCATACATCACTCGGGTGGCCGCCACGATGCGTTTGGCGCGCTGGCACACGTACCAGGTCCTCACCAAGCGCTCGGGACGCCTTCAGGAATTGCTGGCCGCTCCGTTGCGAGAGGCGGCAGCAGACGCTCACATCTGGTGGGGCGTCTCGGTGGAGGACCGTAAGTACGGACTGCCGCGAATTGCCGATCTCCAAAGAGCGCCAGCAGCGGTGCGGTTCCTCTCAGTCGAGCCGCTACTGGAGGATTTGGGCGAATTGCCGCTTCGGGGAATCTCGTGGGTAATAGTGGGCGGGGAAAGCGGTCCCCGCGCGCGCCCAATGAAGGAGGAGTGGGTTCTTTCGATTAGGGAGCAATGCGAAGCCGCGAACGTTCCGTTCTTCTTCAAGCAGTGGGGCGGCGTGCGCAAGAAAGCAACGGGACGGGTGCTCCGCGGCCAGACCTACGAGGGCTTCCCGAAGCGTGTGCGGAATCCGACCCTGTCGGCTGGGCTGCGACGGCAGCACGCACTCGAAATCGAGAGTGGCGAACTCGTGCAGTTGGGGATTTGAGCCTGAGGTGCAGGTCACAAGGGCTACCTATCATAGGGCGGGCGCCTTCGCGCTCCACTCTTCCCAGTCATCCACCGCTGGGAAATACACACCCAAACGCACGCGCAACCCCTCCATCGCGCGCAGCGTCCGGGCGTAGCTTTCCAACTGCTCGCGGCAGCCGGCGCCTTTCCCCGTCTTATAGTCGATAATCCACCGCACCCCATCTTCGACAAACGTCCGGTCGATCACCTGCGTGGCCCCGCTGTTGCTGACTGCCAGTTCGTTGGAAGCCCCGGCGCGCCGCGCCAGGATCCAGCGGCCGCGTTCGCTCCGTTCCACTCTCTCCAGAATCGACGTCACGCGCTCGACGCCTTGCGCTACTTCGTCACCCGAAAGTCCGGACGCAAGCAATACGCCTTCAATCGCTGCCGCGCGCGCCTGCGCCCCCATCGCGCCCCACCACTCCAGTCCCTCGCGCCCAATCCGATCCAGGAAGCCGTGGGTCACGGTGCCCACCACGCGCTCCAGCGTCTGCCCGTCGTCTTCCAGGACACGCTCCAGCGTCTGCCCGTCGTCTTCCAGGACACCGGCCACGGCGTCATCCGTGGCGCGGAGCCGCGCTGGGAGTGCAGCCAGCCGCTTGATACTCTGCGACAGCTTGCTGGTGAGCCGCAACATCATCTGTCCGCTGGCGCCGCCCTTCGCAAACTCCTTCTCGTACTCATCCTTCACCGCCGGCCACAACAGGTCCAGCAAGCTGCCGGGAAACGGGTTCTTCATCAAGCCTTCCTGCTGCCGCACGTGTCCGATCAGGTGCAGCTTCTCGCGTGCTCGCGTAGCCGCCACGTACATCAGACGCGCTGTCTCATGACGCGCCTTCTCCATTTCCACCTTGCGCAGATACTCGTAGAGTGCGTCCTGGTCGTCGTCACTGGCCTCGATGGGGGCCATCAGCAGCCGCGCACCCTGCTCCGTCTCCACTTCGCACCAACGCAGCAGCGGACGCCGGTCCCGCCCCGGTCCCCGGCCAAGCCCCGGCACGATCACCGTATCAAACTCCAATCCCTTGGCCTTGTGAATGGTCATGATCTCGACCATTCCGTCGGCCTCCGGGTCGGGCTTGGCGTACAACCGGCTGGCGTGCTCTTCGAGCATCGTCACGTCGGCAAGCTCGCCCGCCTGGTCATGCCGTTCGAGCAGCGCCAGGAAACACCGTGCATCCTCGGCCGCGGCCGCGTTCTCCAAACACAACGGACCGCCTAGATCCATCCATACCGCCTGGACCACTTCGCGCAGAGGAGCCCGCCTGACGCGCGCCAGCCCGGCGAGCATTGCCTCGTGCACATGCACCGCGCGCGGCGACTGGCTGGACCGCAGCGCATCGAGAATCGTTCCCTTCCCCGCCGCCTGGGCCAGCTCCAACAGTTCGTTCAACCGCAGCCCGCACCAGGGCGCGCGCAGCACCGCCAGCCACGCCGTGCGGTCGCCCACGTGCAGCAGCGCGCGAGTTAGCGCCATCAGGTCGTTCACGACCGGCCGCGCGCTCAGCGGGTCAAGGTCGACCGCTCGATACTTGATCCCCCGGCGCTTCAATTCCTCCACGATCGCCACGGCATGCGTGCGCGCCCGCACCAGGATTGCCGTGCGGCTCCCTCTGCTCTCCTCGGCCAACTGGCCGATGAGTTCCGCTTCCAGGTCCATGTCCGGGTCGAACATCGGATGCACCTTTACGGCAACCGCGCGGGCAGCCTCCCGCACCGGTTCGCTTGCGGCGTATGAGACCGCTCCGGCGGTGATCTCCTCGCGCGCCGGAAACACAGCCTCGAACGCCTGGTTGACCCAGCCTGTCACTTCCGGACGGCTGCGGAAGTTCGCCGTCAGCCGCAGCGGTTCCAGGCGCATTTCCTGTAGACCGTCCTGCCGCAATTTGAGGAAGAGGCCCACGTCGGCTTCG
>JAEUQD010000414.1 GCA_016789925.1 Bryobacterales bacterium
GATGCGCCAGAACATCACGCTCTGGGATTCCACGATTCGCGAATCGGAAGTAATTCAAGCCGCGCGCGACGCCGCCATCGAAGACGACATCCTCGGCCGCCCGCTTGGCTACGAAGCGGCTCTCGACGAAAACGGCCGCAACCTGAGTGGAGGCCAGCGCCAGCGGATGGAAATCGCCCGCGCCCTGGCCGGACACCCGCGCATCCTCGTTCTCGACGAAGCCACCAGCGCTCTCGACCCCGCCACCGAACGCAAAGTCGACGAAAACATCCGCCGCCGTGGCGCGACGTGTGTCATCATCGCCCACCGACTCAGCACCATCCGCGATAGCGACGAAATCATCGTGCTCGACAAAGGCCGCGTTGTCGAACGCGGAACCCATGACGGCTTGATGGCCCAGGACGGTCTCTACCGCAGCCTCATGGAGACCTATTAACATGCTTGTTATCGATATCGAAACCAGCACGCTACGCGTCTGCAAAACCGGGACTGCGTGGACAGTCCGCGACGGTTTTGTCGACTTGTTCATTGCTCCCTGCCTCCCGGATGGGACCACCGGGCAGCGGCAGCACCTCGTCCGCGCAGCCGCGGGCGACCCCATCTTCCCGGTAGATATCCCCAAGGGAAGTGGCTTCGCCCTTCTGTTCGTGAAATCCCCGGCCGTGCGACTGGAAGAGGCACCGGTCTCGGGTGGCATGCTCGCTCGCTGGGTGGAGTTGCTGGAAGCCGCCTCCGCCCCGGGACCCGTACCCGCTGGCGTCTTCAATGCTTCGGAAGTCCGTTTCTGCAGACCCCGGCAAGGCAGCGTCCGCCTGTTTGGCCGCTTGGAACTCCCCCGCCAGGAAGACAGCTACTACGGCGTTGGACCCACGGGTTGGCTGGAACTGGACCAGGACGGTCACGTCGAATCCATTACTCCCGCTGAATTCCTGGACCGCGGCCTCAACCTCACCGCCTACCATCAGATCATCCTCGGCTGCCTCGCCCTGCGCATGCTTGAACAGCGCGAGGTTGAGGACGACCAGCGCCGCCGCCGGGAAGATCGTGAACAGGTGGTCTTCGACCACGCCATCGAACGCCTCGCCAGTCACGATCACGACTGGCAGGCCCCCACCGAGTCCGTCGTGGCCGCGCATCCTTTGGTCCGCGCCGTTCATGAAGTTGCCCGCGCTGCCAACGTTCGCCTGCAAATCGGCGCCAACCACGAACTCACCCACGCCTCCATCTTCGTCCAGCAGGAACATGTCTCCTCCGCGGCTCGCCGCAGCGGCGTCCGCACGCGCCCGGTGCAGTTTTCCGGCAAGTGGTGGACCTCCGACTGTGGACCCCTCGTAGCCTGGAAGGAAGCGGAGCGGCGGCCCGTCGCTCTACTGCCGGCGCCGTCCGGCTACCGCCTTGTCGATCCGGTCGACAACACCTCCCAACGAGT
The DNA here is from genome assembly GCA_016789925.1 of Bryobacterales bacterium. Lineage (GTDB taxonomy): Bacteria > Acidobacteriota > Terriglobia > Bryobacterales > Bryobacteraceae > JADLDI01. The sequence continues at coordinate 1,430 of JAEUQD010000414.1, forward strand.
GACTGCCGAAGTAGCGGCGGCACTCGCCCCGTCGGCACTGGTCTTCTACCGGCCGCTTGCCCACGACGCCCGATCCCTCACCGCGCTGTTCCGCTTCGGATTGGCCACCCGGCGAAAGGAACTGCTGGCCCTGTTCTCGATCGGCATCGCGACCGGACTCCTTTCGCTCCTCCCAGCCCTGGCCACCAGCGTCCTCTTTGACTCCGTCATCCCATCCGCGCAGCGGGACCAACTGCAATTGCTGGCCGCTGTGCTGGTCGTCAGCGCTGTCGCCACCACCCTCTTTACCCTCTACCGCGAGTTCGCCACCATCCGCCTGGAATCCCTCGTCGCCAACGAAGTCCAAAGCGCCATCTGGGACCGTCTGCTCCGCCTGCCTCCGCGATTCTTTCGCGAATACTCCACCGGCGACCTCGGTTCACGCACTATGGCATTCGATGATTCGCGCCGGACAGCCGCGATGCCTCTGCTCTCCTCCATCATGCTGTTGCTGACGACGATCTTCCCGGTGGCCTTGCTGTTTGCCTTCAATCTTCGCCTCGCCCTGATCGCCTCACTGCTACTGTTCGCCGCCATCCTTTTCATTGCTCTGCTTGCCTGGGTGCGAATGAAGCCCCTCCGCGCCGCCGCGGAAATGCAGGGTAAACTCGCCGGACGGGTTCTCCAACTCCTGTCCGGAATCGCCAAGTTCCGCGTCGCCGGAGCCGAGCGCCGCGCCTTTGCCTCCTGGGCCGCTGAATTCCAGGCCTATCGCGCCCTCGCGTTTGCCGCCCGGCGCTTCGACGCCCACTTCGTCGTCTGGTCGTCGGCCCTCCCGGTGCTCTCGTCCCTGATTCTCTACGCCTGTGCGGACACCACCATCTCCACCGGAGTATTCCTTGGTTTCATCGCCGCGTTCTCCCAAGCCCTCTATGGCACGCTCGAATGTGGCGCGGCCCTGCTCACTGTCCTGAATTTCAAGCCGACTCTGGACCGTCTTCGCCCCATCCTGGAGGCCGAACCGGAAGTCCGCGCCGGACAAAATGACCCTGGCGCCCTCTCGGGCCGCATCGAAGTGGACCGCCTGACCTTCCGCTATCGTCCCGATCTCCCCGCCGTCCTTCGTGACGTCTCGTTCACGGTCGCGCCCGGCGAATTCGTGGCCATCGTCGGCGAGTCCGGCTGCGGCAAGTCCACGCTGCTTCGCCTTCTCCTCGCCTTCGAAAGACCCGAATCCGGCGCCGTCTATTACGATGGCCAGGACCTTTCCGGCCTCGACCCTCAGCAGGTTCGCCGCGCCATGGGCGTGGTCCTGCAAAATGGGCGCCTCCTCGCCGGCGACATCCTCACTAACCTGACCGGGGGCACCACACGGACTGCCGACGACGCCTGGGAAGCCCTTCGCCTGGCCGGTCTTGAAGAAGATGTCCGGGCGATGCCTATGGGCTTGGAAACCATCCTCGCCGAGGGTGGCGGTGGACTGTCCGGCGGCCAGCGCCAGCGCCTCCTCATCGCCCGGGCCGTCGTCAGCCGCCCGAAAATTCTCCTGTTCGACGAGGCCACCAGCGCCCTCGACAACCGAACTCAAGCTCTGGTCACCCGCAGTCTCGAATCCCTCCGGGCCACCCGGATTGTCGTTGCCCATCGCCTCAGCACCATCCGCCACGCCGACCGTATCCTCGTCATGGAAAAGGGCGAAATCGTCGAGTCAGGCTCTTACGAGGAATTGCTTGCGGCCGGTGGCCTCTTCACCCGTCTCGCCGCCCGCCAAGTCCTTTAACACGCGTTCCGCCCGTGAACTGAAATAATTGGACAAGGTCGTTTCATGCAGCTACACACCTTGTCCGGCGTCGCCATCCTCCTCTTCTGGGCGCAAGCCCCTTCGTCTCCCCGTCCTGCCGGCTCCAATGGCCACATTCAGTTCAACAAGGATGGCGTGATGGGCGGAGCGGCCGTCGGCCTGGGTCTGCGCCTTCAGCGTGGCATTCTCGAAGTCAACGAAGCCGTTCCCACCTTTCTCACGTTTTCCATCAGCCTCGACTTCCCCGCGCTCGCCCAGAACGCCTGCGCCGACCTGGATTTGCCCGCTCCTGGCGCGATGGTGGGCGATGCGGTTTCCGCCGGCTACCCACAGAACCTCGCTCCCGGCCTCGCGGGAACTCTCTTCGTCAGCCAGCGAAACCAAGTCACGGCCCGGTTGTGTAAAGTTACGCCCGGAACGGTCGATCTACCCCCGTCGATGTTCCGCGCCACGATTGTGAGGTCTTTCTAGATGCGCGTTCTCTTTCTCTTTCTCTGTACCCTTCCCGTCGTGGCTCTCGATAATGCCATCACGTTCCTGCCGTCCGCGGATCAGGCAGGCCGCCCCTTCGACCTTTTCCCCACCTTTGCCAAAGACGAGATCTGCGATTTCCCCCAGCCCTTTGTGGGCGGCGCTGCCAAAGCTGAATGGCAGGCCGACATCTGGTCACGCTGGCCATCCAGCACCCGCTGTCCCGCCGGTTCGGTGAAGAA
>JAEUQD010000425.1 GCA_016789925.1 Bryobacterales bacterium
GTCTCCACGCTGCCCACGTCCAGTTGGATGTCCAGGCGCCGCAAATCGCGCGAAATCAGGACGACGTTCTGCGCGACATATTCCTTGAATCCAGTGGCTCGGGCTTTCACCGTGTAGGTGCCTTCTTTCAACTGGGCCAGCGTGTAAATGCCCACCTCATTGGCTTGGGCGGTGGTGACGATGTTGGTCTCCACACTGGTCGCGGTGACCGTTGCCGACCCGATCACAGCACCGGTGGAGTCGGTGACGGTACCCGTGATGGTTGCAAAAGTTGTCTGAGCGGATAAGGCGGCCGGTAGAAGCAAAACGGCGGCCAGAGAACAAGCGAGTCGCCTGCTAAGCATGAAACCCTCCCTGAAACAACGATCTCAAAAAACCCTAATGCCGATAGAATACAACAGGAAACGGCGCAGGTCGAGGGGCAGTCCGCACTTTCAAATATTCGACAATACAAATACGAACTGCGGCGACTTCCCCTGGCACTCCTGGAGTGGCAATATAGTATGGTTATGTCCGAAACCGTTTTCCTGGTCGCCAATGGGGATCTGCGCCTGTCCGCCAACCGCGTTTGCTGGCCCGCCCAGCAACAGGCCGAACAGGCCGTTACCGCCGCCGTCGAAAAGCTCGGGCGGCGCATCCAGCGGGGTCACGACTTCGACCCCGTCAAACAGCACGGCTTCATCGACAGCCAGAAGCGCGGCATGGAGGTGTTCCGCACTCTCCCGCCCACCTCCCCCCTCATCGTCGTCGAGGCGGTCTGGCAATACAGCCACCACCTCTTACACGGGCTGTTCACTCATCAGGGTCCCATCCTCACCGTCGCCAACTGGAGCGGCCAGTGGCCCGGCCTGGTCGGCATGCTCAACCTCAACGCCTCGCTTACCAAGGCCGGCGTGCGTTACGACACCCTCTGGAGCGTCGATTTTCAGGACGAGTTCTTCCTCTCCAACCTCCAGCGTTGGCTGAACGGACAGCCGGTCGTCCACGACCTATCCCATGTCCACCCGCTCTCCAGCCTGAAACTCCCCGCCGATGCCGAAGCCGCCGGCGTCGCCGTCGCCCGTCAACTCCGCAGCCGCAAAGCCATCATGGGCGTCTTCGACGAGGGCTGCATGGGCATGTATAACGCCATCATCCCCGACGAGTTGCTCCACCCCACCGGCGTCTTCAAGGAACGCCTCAGCCAGTCTGCCCTCTACGCCGCCATGCGGACTGTTTCCGACGCCGAAGCCCAGGCCGTCCGCGACTGGCTCGACGCCAAGGGCATGCGCTTCGTCACCGGTCCCGACCCCGCCGTGCACCTCACCGACGCCCAAATCCTCGACCAGTGCCGCATGTATATCGCCGCCGTCCGCATTGCCGACGACTTCGGCTGCGACACCATTGGCATCCAGTACCAGCAGGGCCTCAAGGACCTCGCCCCAGCCTCTGACCTCGTCGAAGGCATTCTGAACAACGTCGATCGTCCGCCCGTCCGTTCCGCCGACGGCCGCATCCTTTACGAAGGCGAGGCCCTGCCGCACTTCAACGAGGTGGACGAGTGCGCCGGACTCGATGGTCTGCTCACCTATCGCCTGTGGCGCAGCCTCGGGCTCGACCCGGAGAATACCCTCCACGACGTCCGCTATGGCGAGGACTACAATGGCGAGTTCGTCTGGGTCTTCGAGATCAGCGGCGCCGTCCCGCCCCAGCACTTCGCCGGTGGCTATCAGGGAGCCAGCAGCGAACGCCAGCCCCCCATGTACTTCCCCGCCGGCGGCGGTTCTCTCAAGGGAATCTCCAAACCCGGCGAAATCGTGTGGAGCCGCGTCTACGTCGCCAACGGCCGCCTCTGCGCCGACCTCGGCCGCGCCAAAGCCATTGAACTCCCGCGGGCCGAAACCGAGCGCCGCTGGAGCATCACCACTCCGCAATGGCCCATCATGCACGCCGTCACCTATGGCGTCTCCCGCGACCAGTTGATGGCGCGCCACAAGTCCAACCACATTCAGGTGGCTTATGCCCGCGACGCCGCCTCCGCCAATCACGCGCTCGCCGCCAAGGCCGCCGCCTTTCGCGAGTTAGGCCTGGACGTCGCCATTTGCGGCAATCAGAACGGCCTCACCGCCTGACACTGCGTTATACTGCACAAGTTAAAGGAGATCACACCACTTGCGAGTCGGACTCATCGGCACCGGCGCCATTTCGAACATGCACGCGCGCGCCTACAAGAACATCGGCTACGAGATCGTCTGCTGCACCGATATCAACGAAGAAGCGGGCCGCGCCTTCGCCGAACGCAACGGCGCTGAATTCGTCAAGACGTACGAGGAAGTCTGCCGCCACCCCCAGGTGGATTACGTCGACGTCTGTACATTCCCGGACTTCCGCCTCCAGCCCCTCGAGATCTGCGCTGAGACGAAGAAGCACATTCTGGTGCAGAAGCCCATCTCCACCAATCTCGAAACCGCGCGGAAGATGATCGACACGGCCAAACAGGCCGGCATCACTCTCGGCGTCGTCAGCCAGCACCGCTTCGACGACTCGTCCGTCTTCCTCATCAAGGCCCTCCGCGACGGCCGGCTCGGGAAGATCCTCCAGGCCGACGCCTACGTGAAATGGCATCGCTCCGCGCAGTATTACTCCCGCCCTATTAAGGGAAGCTGGGACGTGGAAGGCGGCGGCGCGCTCATCAACCAGGCGGTGCATCAGGTGGACGTCTTGCTTTGGCTGATCGGCCCGGTCAAGGAAGTGTTCGGTTACTGGCAGTTGGGCGCACTCCATAAGATCCAGTCCGAAGACGTCGTAACGGCGCTCTTCCGCTACGCCAACGGCGCTCAGGGCGTCATCCAGGCGTCCACCGCCTTCTGGCCCGGCTACTCCGAACGCATCGAGATTCATGGCACGAAGGGCACTGCTGTTCTCACCGGCGACAAGCTCACCACCTGGGATGTCGAGAACGATTCCGGCGAGCCCGCTCCCGTCGAGCAGATCGTGAAGTCGGGCGCTTCTGACCCCATGGCCATCCCGGTCACCCCACTCGAACGCCAGTTCCTCAACTTCGGCAACGCCATCGCCTCCGGCTCCGAGCCCCTGGTTTCCGGGGAGGAAGGCTACCGCGCCCTCGAGTTCGTACAAGCTGTCTACCGGTCCTGCCGCGAAGGCCAGAAGGTCGCCATCGGCGCATGATCTGGCGCCTGCGGGTGCCGGCCTCGAGCGCCAACCTCGGCCCCGGCTTCGACGCTCTCGGTCTCGCGCTCGGCGTGTACCTCGAGTGCCGCTTCAGCCCCGCTCCCGCCCTCAAAATCACTGTCGCCGGTCGCGACGCCCACGAAATCTCGACCGGCGACGATAACCTCATCTGGACCACCGCCACCACCGTCGCCCGCGATCGCGGCGAATCCCTGCCGCCCGCTGCAATCGACATCGTCAACGATATCCCCCTCGGCAAGGGACTCGGTTCTTCCGCCGCCGCCCTCACCGCCGGCGTCGTCATCGCCGACAAGTTGCTCGGTCTCCATTGGAAGCCCTACCGCATTCTCGATGAGGCTGCACGGCTGGAAGGCCACCCCGATAACGTCGCCGCCTGCGTCCTCGGCTCCTTTGTCGCCAGCGCCATCGACGGCGGCGGCTCGGTCCGCGCCGTCCGCATCCCCCTGCCCGAACGCTTCCAGATCGCCGTCGTCGTTCCGGACTTCTCTCTCCCCACCTCCAAGGCCCGTGCCGTGCTCCCTTCCGGTTACTCCCGGCAGGACGTCACTTTCAACGTCCAGCGCGTCGCCCTGCTGGTCTCGGCCTTGGCCGCCGGCGCCAGTTCCGCCTTCCCCATTGCCCTGGAAGACAAGCTCCATCAGCCTTATCGCTGCGCCCTCGTCCCCGGCCTGGACGAGATTCTCCGCCTGCGTGCCCCCGGTCTCCTCGGTTGCACTCTCTCCGGAGCAGGTCCCTCCGTTCTGGTCTTCTACGAGCAGGGATACGGGCAGGTCTGCGACCTGGTCCGCCAGGTCTTTTCCCTCCAGGGTCACAGCTCCGAAATCGTCGCCACCTCCGTCTGCTCCGACGGCTTTCACATTGAAGAGGATTCCTTGTCATGAATAAAGCGCTCTCCGAATTGAAGCTGCCCCTGCAAGACCCCCGCGACTGCCCTTCCTCCTCCAAGCGCTTTCCCGACGGCGGCCAATACCGCATCGAGATCCCCAGCACCGAGGGACCGAATGCGCTCTCGCTCGTGCTCGAAGAAGCCGCCAAGCGCCGCGTCCCGGTCCATCGCGTCTCCCAAGGCAGCGGCATCATGCTCATGACCGACGACGAGATCCGCGATATGCTCGCCATCGGCCGCCGCGCCCAGATCGAAGTGAACCTCTTTGTCGGTCCCCGCGCCACCTTCGATATCGGAGCCCAGGTTTTCTCCGCCGCCGGCAAGGCTCTCGGCCTCTCCGCCCGCGGCGCGGACCAGTTCCGCTACGCTCTGCTCGACGTCGTCCGCGGCTGCGAACTGGGCATGCGCAGCGTTCTCGTTTCCGATATCGGCGTCCTCCAGGTGGTCGCCAAGATGCGGCAGACCGGTGAACTGCCGTCC
>JAEUQD010000449.1 GCA_016789925.1 Bryobacterales bacterium
GCTCGACTATCCCACTCAGATTCGCGTCAACTGCGTCTGCCCCGGCACAGTCGAAACCCCGTTTGTCGAGGGCTACCTCGAGAAGTATCACAAGCACGAAAAAGAGAAGGTGCGCGCCGAAATCGCTGCCCGCCAGCCCATCGGCCGCCTCGGCAAACCGATCGAAATCGCCTACATGGCCCTGTATCTTGCCTCCGACGAAGCCGCCTTCGTCAACGGCTCGGTCCAGACCATCGATGGCGGCTGGACCGCGGCCTAACCCACCAGCACCAGCCTCACATCCATCACATTGGTTCCGGTCGGTCCCGTCTTGATCAGGTCGCTCAGCGCCTCAAACATGTGGTAGCTGTCGTTGTCGGCCAGCATCGCCGCGGCCGACAGGTTCTTCGCCCGTAACCGCGCCACCGTGCGGCCGTCGGCAATCGCCCCGGCCGCGTCCGTGGGACCATCTGTACCGTCAGTCCCTCCGCTCAGCACCACCACGCCATCCACGCCGTCCAAGTACAACGCTGCCGCCGCCGCGAATTCCTGGTTCCTTCCACCCAGGCCCGAACCCCGCAGCGTCACCGTCGTTTCCCCGCCGCTGATCACGCACGCCGGCCGTCCCACTGGTCTCCCGGACGCCAGAATCTCCTTCGCGATCCCCGCATGCACCCTCGCGACATCGCGCGTTTCGCCCTCCAAAAACGTCGACAGCACGAGCGGCTTGTAACCCAGTTCCCGCGCCTTCCGCGCCGCGGCATCCACTGCCAGCCGGTTGCTCCCCACCACCAGGTTCTGCGTCTTCGCGAACGCCTCATCGCCGGGCTTCGGCGTCTCCGCGATCTCCCCCCGAACTCCCGCTTGCAGCCGCTCCCGAACGCTTTCGGGCAACTTGTCCACGATCCCGTAACCCGACAAAATCTCCCACGCCCGCCCAAACGTCGACTCGTCCGGAACCGTCGGTCCCGAACCGATCACGTCCATCGAATCGCCGATCACGTCGCTCAGCATCAGCGTGATCAGCGTCGCCGGAGCCGCCTCGCGCGCCAGTTGCCCCCCCTTGAACAGCGAGATGTGCTTCCGCACCGTATTCATCTCGTGAATATTGGCGCCGCACGCCAACAGGTCCTGCGTCACGCGCTGTTTTTCCCCAAGCGTGATCGGCGGCGCGGGCAGCGGCGTCAACGCCGACGCCCCGCCCGAAACTACAAAAATCACCAGGTCGCCGGCCCGAGCCTGCCGCGCCAGCCCGACCAGTTCCCGGGCCCCTGCGACTCCGTTCTCATCCGGCACCGGATGTCCGGCTTCCTTCACCTTCACCCGCTTCAGCTTCCCGCCATGGCCGTACTTCGTGTTGACGAACCCGAACCGCACACGCGCGCCCAGAATCCGCTCCACCGCCTGCGCCATCGCCACCGACGCCTTCCCCGCCCCCAGCACATACACGTCTCCAAACGCGCTCAGCCGGTATTTCTTCCTGCCCGCCACCAGCCAGTCGCCGTCCTTGTGGAGATGCTTCCGCACCGCCTCGATCGGGTCGGCTGCCTTCAGGGCCGCCCGGAACATGGTCGCCGCGTCTTTTCGTAGGTTCATAGCATTCAGAAAACCGGTAGCGCCAGGATCGCCGTGACCATCTCCCGCGCGTCGTCGGAAACCACTTCCACCCGGTAGTCCGCCTTCGCGTAAAAACTCTTCCGCGCGTGGTACAGCGCTTCGAATTTCTCTGGATCGCGAGCCAGCGGCCGGTGCTCCTGCCCCGCGATCCGGGCCCGGATCCGGTCCAGCGGACAGTCGAGCCAGATCGAGATGCCGTTTTCCTGAATCAACGAAACGTTCTGCGCTTGCGCGAACGCCCCGCCGCCCAACGACAGCACCATCGGTTGCCCGCGCTGCACTTTCCTCACCCGCGCCACCAGCGCCCCATGCTCCAGTTGGCGGAAAACTTCTTCTCCCTGCTCTTCAAAAATCGAGCTGATCGTCGCGTGTGCCTCCGCTTCGATATCGTCGTCCAGATTCGCGAAGTTCCACCCTAGTTCGTCGGCAAGCAGCGATCCGATGGTCGTCTTGCCGCATCCCATAAAACCAACCAAATACAGGCAGGGAGTGCGTATCAGCCGCGCATTCATCGTTTCGTTTCCACTTTACGCTATATCCAGGTCCGCGTAGATCTTGCGCAGAAAATGGTCCACCACGCGCGGAGCCAGCGCACGCGCCGCCACCAGCACCCGCCCTACACCCGGCGTCACCACCGTCCGCGATTCCTTCTCAATTCCCCGTGCCGTCGCCTGCGCGCACTCCTCCGCCGTGATCGCGAACCGCCGGTTCCGCCACAGCCGCTCCGGCGGCCGTCCACTCAGCACGTTGTCCTGAAACCGCGTCCGTACGTAGCCCGGACACACCGCCATCGTGCGTACGTTGTATCCGGCCAGTTCCATCCTCTGCCCGTCCGTCATCGCCATCACCGCGTACTTCGCCGCCGAATACATCGTGAACCACGGCAGCGGCACCAGGCCCGCAATCGACGAGATGTTGACGATCATTCCGTCGCGCTGCTGCTTCATCACCGGCGCCACCAGTTGCACCATTTCGAGCGCCGCGAACAGGTTCACTTCGAACATGGCGCGCATCTCCGCCATCGATGCGCGATGCGATGGTCCATAGATCCCAACCCCCGCGTTGTTCACCAGCACGTCGACCCGCTGGTGTACCTGTACCGCCCTGTCGACGAACTCCTGGCGCGCCTCGGCCAGCGTGACATCGCCTCTGACCGCTTCCCCCCCAGTTTCTCTGGCAACCTCCGCGACTTTTTCCGACCGCGCCAGCAGCACCAACTTCGCCCCGCGCCCCGCTAACTCCCGCGCGCACGCCGCTCCAATTCCCTCCGACGCGCCCGTAATCAAAACCACCCGGCCCTGCAAGTTCATCCGTGGTTCAGCTCATTACAAAGGCATAATAGTAACATGGCTCACGACCTGCTCCCCCTGTTTCCGCTGGCCGTGGTCTTGCTCCCTCACAATGAGTTGCCGCTCCATATCTTTGAAGAGCGGTACAAGGAAATGATCGGCCAGGCCCTCGCCACGGAATCCGACTTTGGCGTCGTCTTCGCCGTCGACGAAGGTATTTCCGTCATCGGATGCACTGCCTCCATCCAGGAAGTTACCAAACGCTATCCCGATGGCCGCCTGGACATCATCACGGTGGGCCACCGCCGGTTCCGCGTTCAATCCGTCGACAGCGAAGCCCCCTATCTGCGTGCCCAGGTCGAGTTCTTCGACGATGAGGTGGATGCCGATGCCCCAGCCGTCCTCCGCGAACGCCTGACCCTGCTGGCCCGCGCCCTCTGGCCCGAGGCCACCTTTGATCCGGCTTCTCCCGGTCTGAGCTTCGAAGTCGCCGCCGACATCACCGACATCGAACTCCGCCAACAACTCCTCGGTAGCCGCAGCGAGGCCGACCGTATTCGCCGCCTCCTCGCCTTCCTCCCTGGCTACGCCGACCGTCTCCTCAAGATCGCCAGCCTCCGCGAGGTCGCCCCCAGGAACGGCCATAGCCACCTCCCCGTCTCTCTCGACGACTAGTCATGCGTTGGACCCTCTGGATCGACGCCGACGACACTCTCTGGGAGAATAACCTCTTCTTCGAAGAGGCCTTCTCCGCCTTCGTCGAACACCTCAATCACTCCACGCTCAATGCAGCCCAGGTGCGCCTCATCCTCGACGAAATCGAGCACGCCAACAACCCTGTCCACGGCTACGGCGCCGCCAACTTCGCCCGCAACCTCCAGCAGTGCTTTGACCATCTCTGCGAACGCGAAGTCACCCCCGGCGACCGCGCCCGCATCCGCCGCATCGGCGACGACCTCGCCGAACACCCCATGCATATCCTCGACGGCGTCCCCGAAACCCTCGCCCATCTCGCCCGCCGCCACCACCTCGTCCTCTTCACCAAGGGCAACCCTTCCGAACAGCAGGCCAAAATCGACCGCAGCGGCCTCGCCCCCTACTTCTGCGGCATCCACATCGTCAAGGAAAAGGACGTCCCCACCTACCAGGCCACTCTTGCCGCCAACCAATGGCAACCCGGCCACTGCTGGATGGTCGGCAACTCCCCGAAGTCCGACATCAACCCCGCCCTCGCCGCCGGCCTCGGCGCAGTCTACATCCCCCACCCCCGCACCTGGCACCTCGAACACGAACAAGTCCCCGACCCCCACCACCGCCTCCACATCCTCGACCGCTTCCCCGCCCTCCAAGACCTCTTCTAACCCCGCCGCCCCCCCAGCCAGGCGGGATCATCGGCGCTTCAAGTTCAACTGGATGAGCTTTGGTTCGCCCCGGCGAACCCGTGGATCTTCGCGAACGAGGTATCGACGAGTCTCGAGCCGCCGATCTGAGGCGCCGCTTGGCGACGTTTGCCGAGGACTGGGATCGCCCCGAGATGGCCGCCTACGATGAACTACCGGCTGCTGGCCTTGTAGCCACAACCAGACCAGGCCCTCAGCGCCGTGTCGCGGAAACGGCGACTATCCCTGCCGCGACATCACCACGCGCAGGACATGGTTGATCCGCGTCGAATACCCAGGGCCAAACTGGCGTATCCATTCAAACACGTCGGCATCCA
>JAEUQD010000513.1 GCA_016789925.1 Bryobacterales bacterium
CAACCGTGCGTTGCTTGGAATCATTGCCGAATCCCTACCTGAGTCGCTTGCGCGCCTGGCGGAACTAACCGGGCGAAAGAAGTCGAATCTCTCCCGGACGCTGAAGACCATGGAACGATACGGCTTCGTCCAACTCAGCCGTGGACCGCGAGGCTCGGTAATTCCACGAGTTCCGTACAACCGGATCTCGTTGACGCTACCGTTGTCAAAACCAGGGCGGGAAGGGACCGAAGCCGCATGACCGGCTGGGTCCTCCAGGATTCGCAGAAGCTCTGGTGTGACCTCTTGCCGGCGCGCCAGGGCGATTCGCACAGGTCTGTCTTGCTTCTCGCCGCCACAGCCTGCCAAAGCGGCAGCCAACCCGAGTCCGAAGTATCGCCGGTTCATCAGTCCTCCACGAACTCGTCCGTCCACGTGGACGCCAGGTCCACCGCTTTCACACTCTCCAACGATGCCGAAAGCACTCGCTGCACGGCTTCGGGGCCGCCGTGCGGCACGCGTCCGTCTTTCGACAGCATGCCGGGGAGGATCTTCAATTGTTCGAGATGGAGCGCCTTGTCCTTCTCCCGCAACTGCAACGGAAGCCGCGCCAGAATCTGTTCCGCTGGTTGTTCGCGAATCCACCGCACAGTTCGATTCATGGCGCGGCTCAGACGACGCGCCTGGTCCGGGTGTTGGGCCAGCCATTTGCCGGTTGCCGCAAAACCCCATGCTCCCGGGCAATGCGTCCACCCCAAAGATCTCCTTCTGCCGTTCGCGCGAGCGCGGATCGAGAAGGATGCGAACCCCCGGAGCCCGGAGTTTCACTGAGGCAAACTCGAGGCCTCCCACCAGAACGGCGTCCACTTTGTTGTGTTCCAGCGCAGCCAATGCCAAAGGACCCAAGCCGACTCCTGTGACACGAACATCGGCTGGGCTCAACCCCGCCCGCTTGAGGTAGTACGTGAGCAGACGCTCCTGCCAGGCGCCCAACGCGCCCACACCGACCGTGGAGCCCTTGAGATCCGCCACGGCCCGGATGCGCTCGGCGCTTTTAGGCGACACCGTCAGAAGGGTTCCTTCGCCATCGATCAGGTTGTAGAAAGCCTTCAACTGGCCGCCACTCGTCGCGACGATCACCGCGTTGGCCACGCCCAGCGTAACCACGTCGGCCGATCCACCCAACACCGCTTGGACCGCCTTCGCCCCACTGGTCATCTCCTCCAGTTCAACCCGCAGTCCCTCGTCGCGAAAGTGCCCAAGTTCCTGGGCGAAGCGAAACGGAAAGGCGCCCAGGCTGGTAACGTTGACCATCCTCAGGGTGGGCTCCGAACGGCTGCATCCGGCAAGAAGCAGGAGAAAGGCAAGACACAGCACCCTCATCTCGCCTCCGTCACGAACTCGTTGGTGTACACATCGTGAGGGCCGATGCGCGCCGTTCTCACGTTCTCCAGCGAGGCGCCGGCGATCCTCTTCAGCAACTCGAAGCCGGCATCCGGGAACGTTCCGTCCGTCGAGTAGAGCGGAATCAAACCGCCCAAAGCCTCCAGATCAACTGATGCATCGGGAGACCGGATGTCGGATGGAACGTGCTGGATAATCTGTTCCGCGGGCTTCGCATGGACGTATCGCAGGGCGCGGCGCATGGCCCGTACGATTCGCCGAGCCGTGTCCGGATTGCCTGCCAGCCACTGAGTGCGCGCGCAGAGGACGGCCGTGGGATAGCGGTACTCCTTGGAAGAAACAGGATCGAATAGGGCCTTCAGAGCGGGATACTTACGCTTGAGGAGAATGTAGCCGCCATAGCTGACGAACCCGGCGTCTACCATCCCGCGTTCGAGCGAGGCGAGGCTGGCTGCGCCAATTCCAATGCTAACCGTAGACACCTGGTCGGGCCTCAGACCGTGACTTTCGAGCAAATAGTTCCCGATCATGTGCGTTTGCGAGCCGATCGACGCCACACCGACGGTGGCTCCACCCAGGTCGGCCACGCTTTGGATGTGCTTGGACGCCTTCGGTGATACGACCAGCGGGGATGTCGGCCCGAGAAGTTGGGTCACAAATCCGGGTGTTGGACGGCCTTCAACCGCTAGCTGAAGCGCGTGCTCCAGAACAGAGCCAGCGTCGATACTGCCGCCCAGCAATGCTTCCATCGCTTTCGATGTGCCTGGGAAGATCGCCGGAGCGATGCGAATTCCCGCCTCCCGAAAGTAGCCCAGTGTATCGGCCAGCCGCAAAGGCAAGCCTGCCCACGAGCCTTCGGTATATGCGATGCGAACCTCAGCCTCGCCAGTACCTTTCCCACCGCCACACCCGCATAACACCGATGCGACCATCCAGTTCCGCCTCGTCATTTCCCCTCCCCCACAAACTCGTTCGTGTACACCTGCGAAAGTTCAATCCCGTGCTCCCGCAGCTTCTCCATCGGCACGTCAGCAATCTGGCGGAGGATCTCCGGTCCGCCTTCCGGCATCCTCCCGTCTTCCGACACCCCGCGCATGATCATCCGCACGGACTCGAGGTCAGCCTCCTCATCGGTCGAACGCAGATGAGCCGGCAGCCTCGCCAGAACCTCCTCGGCCGGATGCTCGCGGATCCACACCCAGTGTGCGCTTCATCGCCCGCGCCAGTTTCCGCGCTGCATCCGGATTCCGCGCCAGCCATTCCGCCGTGGCGATCAGCGAGTAGTTGACGTAATCGCGGGAGCCGTAGTGCTCCACCGTGCCTTCCGGCGTGCGCGGGTCCACCAGCACCTTCATGCCCGGACGGCGCCGCTTCAGCAGATTGAAGGCGCTCCCGTTGATCATCCCAGCGTCCTCTTCGCCGTGCTCCAACGCAGCAATCGCCTGCGGCCCCAAGCCGTGCGCGATTACCTTGACGTCGGCGGGGCTAAGGCCGTGTTTCCGCAAGATTACGGTCAACGAGGAGTGCTGAACTGAGCCGAGGCTAGTCACTCCCACCACTCCGCCCTTCAAATCCCGCACGCTGCGAATCCGTGCCGCCTTCCCTTCGGGAACCACGAGCATCGCACTGGATGTCCGTTGCCCAGCCAGGAAGATCTTCAGGAGCTTTCCCTGCGCGGCGGCGGTCAGTACTCCACTGGCCGTGGCGTAGAAGACATCCGTCGATCCGCCGATCAGCGCTTCCCACCCTCTTGCGTTAGGCAATCCTTCGACGTTGCCGTCGACCGCCTCTTCCCGCAGGTGCCCCAACTCCTGGCACAGGTACATCGGAAACGGCTCCATGATGCCGCCTGGCACTGCGATCCGCAGCCGCGGCGCCGAGCGGTTGCAGCCCACCGCCGCCAGCATCGCCGCCAAAATCTCCCGTCTTTGCAAGTGAGGCACACCAATAAAAGTGCGAACCGTCTCCAAACCGGCTCAGCACCCCAAAAAAAGCCGACGCACCCGGCCATCGATTTAGCAGGAGGCATCGCGGCGACCTCGGGCGGATTCAGTCTTGACAGTTGCCCGCGTCGATGTCTGCCTGTGAACTGGTTGCGCGTTCCTTCCTGCCTACTTCGCGCGCCCTGCAGGCCCACGCGAGACCATCCGTACTCGATACAGAGTATCGAAAGCGGTCATGTACAGCGTCCGCCGATCGCGCCCGGAGAAGGCCAGATTCCGGACCGCTGACGGAACCCGAATTATTCCCAGATGCCGTCCCTTGGGATCGATCACTTGAACTCCCACTCCCGTTCCTACGTGCAGCCGGCCTTCAGAATCCAAACCCATTCCGTCTCCCCGGCATCTCATGCCAAGCGATCCCTGTTCGGGCTCGAGCAACCTGACGAACGGCCGCTTGTTGCGGCAGGAGCCATCCGGCTGCACATCAAAAGCGTAGACATACTCCCCTTCGGTGTC
>JAEUQD010000517.1 GCA_016789925.1 Bryobacterales bacterium
GGTACTCGGGGAAATTCGGGTTGATGACGTTCGCCTCCCAATCGTCCGAATTCACCGCGAACCGTCCGAACACTTTGTCGTTTGCCCCGAAGTTGTGGTCCAGCCGCCCGAAATACTGGTTCGAATTGATCACCTGCGGCACCGCCCGCCGCGCCGTAAAGTCCAATAGATCCGCCTGCTCGAAGTCTGGCGCCGGCAGAAACTGCGAGATCACACGCTGCGCGCCAGGGTGCAGCCGCGTCTGCGGCACGATGTTATTTGGAAACGGCGTCCCCGTCATCGCGTCGTAGATGGCGATCGGAGCCCGGTATGGCCTCCCCGTCGCCGGGTTCGTCGCCGGCGTCAGCAGCCTTGAGAAGTCCCCTTTCCGGAAATCCATGTGCGGCCAGAATGCCGTCGATACGCCTTCCTGGACCTCGCGCCGCCCTTCGTAGTTAAACGACCAGAACGTCTTGTTCTTGATCAGCGGTCCTCCCAGGAATGTCCCGAACTGGTTCCGCCGCAGCCGGTCTTTCCGCAACCGCCCCGTGTTCGCCGGCCGTTCGAAATTGAGAAAGTAGTTCTCCGCGTCCAGCGCATCGTTTCTCAGAAACTCGAACACCGTCCCATGCAACTGGTTCGTGCCCGACTTCAGCGACACTTCCACCCGCGCCCCCGAACTCTGCCCGAACTCCGCCGAATACGACCCCGTCTGTACCTTGAACTCTTCGATCGCGTCAATCGACGGCGTGAAACTGCTCATGTTGTACAGCGGCGCAATCGACTCCACCCCATCGAGCGTGATGCTCTGGTGTACCTCGCGCTGGCCGTTGGCGATCACCGACATACCCGCGCCCGGAATCGGAAACCCGCCCTGGCCGTCCGCGCCGCTCCGCGAGCCGAACTGCACGCCGGGCACCATCACCGCCAGTTGAATCATGTTGCGCCCGTTCAACGGCAAATCGACCACGCGCTTGTTCTCGATCACCTGCCCGATGGCCGCGTTCTCCGTGGTCAACGCCACCGCCGACGCTACTACTTCCACGGTCTCGGTCACCGACCCCGGCTCCAGCACAAAGTCCACGCGCGCCTTCTGCTGCGTCTCAATCCGTAACCCGTTCACCGTGCGTGCCCGGAACCCCTGCTTCTCCACGTGCACCGTGTATTCGCCAATCTCGACCAGCGGAAATGAGAATTCGCCCGCCGAATTGGTCTCCCGCGTCTGCACTTGTTGCGTGGCGACCCGGGTGATTACCACCTGGGCTCCGGGCACCACCGCTCCAGAGCTATCGGTAACCAGCCCCAGGATCTCCGTGGACGTGGTCTGGCCGAAAGTCCAAAAACTCCCAGCCGTCAGAACAAACAACAAAAACGCCAGCCGCAACATCGTGCCTCCCACTCTGCGAAGTTCACCCCGCGCTTCCGCCAGCGGGGAGGCACAAGATATATCACATAGCGGTCGGTGAATTCGTCTGCCTACGGATTGGCCACGCACCCCGGCGCCATCGCCGCCAGCTTGTCCCAGAGTCCCATCGCCTCCAGGTTCGCCACGCTCAGAAATGGCTTGAACCGTTCGTACACTTGTCCCGACGCGTGATCCTTCCCGTTCTGCACATCCTGGCAGTAGTAATAAACCAGGCTCGGACCCGGAAAGTTGATCGCCAGCATCGTCACACGCCGGTCGACATTCTTCTGCGCCGCTGCGAAATCACCCACCGGGAACCACGCGGCGAAGGTCTGCGGAGCCAGCAGCAGATCCTCGGGGTTGTAACCCGCGGCGAAGCTATCGTAAGGCTGGTCGCCATGGCTGATGTAGGCATTTTCGCTCGGGAACCACGCCCCGCCATGCGCCACGCCCGGTTCCACCAGAATGCCGATGTTTGCCGCCGGAACGTTCACCGAACGCAGCACCCACTTCCACAGCGACACCGTGCCGCCGCAACCGGTGGTGTAGTGCTGCACTCCGGCGTTCAACATGCCGCACTGCCCCGGACCGTTATACACCGTGCCCTCCAACACGCGCGACACCGTCGGCCCGAAATAGTATTGCCAGTAGGCAAACAGAATTTGCGGATCGCCCCATCCGCAGAAGGAATGCCGCAACTGCGACGACCATCCCAAAACCTTCCCGATCGTCTTCCGCGGCGTCGTCCCAATCAGGTTGTTCTCTTTCATGAACTTGAACACCGTCGTCGCGTTCGCCGGCGGCATCCCGCTGAAATTGATGTATCCCGCCGCGCCTGCATACCCCGGTAGCGCCTGCGTCGGCCAGAACATCTGCGTGCTGTTGGCCCCATTCGGACCCTGCGCGCCGTAAGCGTTGAATAAGTGGTTCAATGACGTCTGCGAGTAACTCAAAATCGACCACGGCACCCATCCTTCCGTCTCCGCGGCCAGCGCCAGACCCACATGTCCCGTGTATAAGATCCACACGTCCTTTGCCGAGTGGACAAGATAGGCCGGCTGCCCCGCGATCAACTGCGCGTCGTTCAGACTCTCCGGCGGATCTTGAGTCAGCAGCCCGGCATAGTTATTCATGCCCCCCGCATACCAGTCCACCGAGTGCTTGTAGGCGTCGCGCACGGCTTGTCTCGATTTGTCCGTCCACAGCGGCCACGGCTTGGGCGCCTCTTCCGCGCTGAACCAGAACACAATCGCGTTGGCGACAGCCGGATAATGCCGCAAGTAGCAATCGACAAATCCCCCGCTCCCCTTCAGCGGGACGCACGCAGCCGGAATGGACCGGGAAACAGGGCGCTCCTGCGCCGCCGTCTCCCCAGCGGCAAACGCAACCAAGGCCAGCATAACTCCTATGCGGCGAACATTGATGATTTCTTGTTTCACACTACTACGTGCGGAATCCCGGGCAGGTATCCGTCATTGACGACGCTCGCCTGCTAGAACAGGTCGCTCCACTTCTCGTACAGAATCTTGGCGACGGTCGCCAACGTCGCCAGCATCGCCGCAACCTTAAGCAGTTGCACTTCGGGCTCCTTTTGCCCGGCCGGCGACGCCGCGTGTCCATTACTCTGGGCCTCCGCGCGATTGTTGGGAACGCTGCCCGCTTGCTCAACAACGTGATACCCAAGGCTGCGCAGGAAATCGAAGCTCTCCCGTACCAGCAACCGCGCTTCGGTCCCGCGCAGACCCCTCAAATCCGGTGTTACTTGCGTCCGCGATGGGTCGAACTGCTGGACCCAGACCAGCAACTTACCCACCGGCAGAAAGTCGTTGTTGACGTCCGCCTCGTCAGGAACAGCGGGATCGCCGGAAACCTGGCAAGGGATGCGAACATTGCCATTTGCATCGCGAAAGATCCAGGCCCGGACCTCGAGCGCTGCGTTGCCTTTGAGGAACTTTGGATCGAGTTGCATGGCCCTCTGAATAACCTCTGGTTTATAGTTTCTGCGAGGGACCATGCAGGCGGTATACAATTCTCTAGAAAAAATAAATTTTCTTTCAGCTCGGAATTTTTTTGCCTTCATGCCCTCCGTTCAAATCCCCCAGGAAGTTGCCCGCATAAGAGACCGTCTCCGTGAAGCCGACTACAGCGGATCGTGGCTCCTCGAAACAGGAGTACCCGCATTGCGAGACTTCATTCTTCAGTTAAAGAACGCTGGCGAACACCTCCTCGGCGCTAACGTGCACCGTTTGTGGGCTCAATGCCTTCAGGCCGAGATTCTCGACTACTATGCGCGGTATGACGACGCGCTCCAGGTACTCGAGGAAGACGGCCGTAAACTCGCCCGCGCGCTCCAACGCAGAGATCTCCTCAGCGACAAAGACAAGCCCCTCCTGCGTCAGCAGCTTTGGACCGTGAGCTTCTATTCCCACTGCTATTACAGGCAAGAGAGATATCAGAAAGCGGAAGAACTTCTGAAACTCGTGCGCCGGGAATTGGATACCCGGCTTCCTGTCAGCCAGGACGAGCCATCGTTCGGATTGCGCGCGCGAGTCGCCTATAGTTTGGGCCAGGTATACCGCCAGATGGGCAGTGTCGGGCCCGCCCGGCGCGAGTTTCTCAGCTCCGTCGAGTTCACGCGCAAGCGACTGGAGTCCAAACTCGAGAAGCACAAGGACAACCACTTGGTGAGGCTCCGCGAACAAAAATTCGCCAATTACGTCACCGCCAAAGTATTCTCGTTCGGCTTAACGTGGGCGGCCAACAACGAAGGCTCCTTGCAGCGGGCGCGTGGCTCTGCCGGCGCGGGCTTTACCCTCTTCCTTTCCACCCGCGACGAAGTGCACACGGCCTACGCCAAAGTCATGTACGCACAGATCCTCCGTTCGCTGGCGCCCCCCACCCGCGCCACCGGTTCCGTCAGTCTGGATCTGCAGGAGGCCCTCACCCTTCTCGCGCCTTTGGCTGAGCTCGACAGCCCGTTGCGCCTGGTGCCGCGCTTCCTCATGCGCGCCCGCTACGAATACGCGCGCGCACTGTTGCTTGCCGGCCGCGTCTCCGACGCCGAATCCGTCGCCAGAGACCTGCATGAAAAGAGCCAGCAGCAGCCCAGGCACTTCGTCAACTCCGGAGTGCTGCTGCTGCGCACCCTCTCAGAGGCCAACCGGTTGGACGACGCGGTGTCCGTGTCTGACACGCTGGTGGCCAAGGCGGAAAATCACCGGCTGGAAGGAGCCATCCTGGCGGAAATCAAGATCAGCCGCGCCGAACTGTTAATGAAATTGCCCGCGGTCGACTTCGACCAGATTGACCAGTGCCTCTCCGAGGCGGAGAACCTGGCCCGTGAGAATCCAGTGTCGCGGGCCGTCTGCGCCCTCCATCGCGCACGCTGGCGCGCCTTGCAAGGACAAATCGATAAGGCCACCCAGGAGTTGCGGAAGTGGGAACAGATGGGCAAGACCATTGAGAACGGTCTGCTCCGTCAGATGGCCAAAGAGATCTCCACGCAAGTCGAAGGGTTGGAGTCGGTCCTTCGGATCACGCCGGAGGACCTCGAACGGGGAACAAAGCTCGACGGCGTCATCGACATGGTGCACCGGTGGGCAATCGGCAGGCTCTATTCACGCTTCGGCGATGCCTACAAGGACGAACAAAACGTCCAGGAGTTGCTTGGATATGGTAAGGGCGCCGTTACCACCTGGGAAAAGAAGCTCAACTACTTTCCTGGCGGCAAGCGGCAACGCAGGAGCAAGTCTGAGCAGGAATAGCCCGTCATCGCGGACTCGACGACACACCCCCGCGAATCCGCCCGCCCGCATCCACAAAGCTCCACACCGTGTCTGACGCCCGCACCCACCACAGGTTATTCCACGCGTCCTTGCCCGCCAGGTACGCCACCGAACCATACCCCGCCGTCGAGTAGTTGTCCAGCACCCCGCCTAACCGCTTCCAGGTCCCCGTGCTCCCCGCCGCCCCCTCCGCGAACGTTGCCGTCCACAGCCCCGCGCCCGAATCCCGGACCCCGACCGCCAACTCGCCGTTCCGCAACGTCTGGACAACCGGATCCTGCGACAGGATCCCGCCCAGAAAACTCCACCCCGCCGCCGTCGAGCCGTTCACGCGCGCCACCCACAACCCGTTCCAGGAATCCCGCGCCGCAACATACGCCAGCCCGTCCATCCCCATCGCCACCGACGGCTTCCCCTGCACCACGCCGCCCAGCGGAACCCAGTTCCCACCCGGCAATCGCAGCGACCACAACGCGTTCCACAGGTCCTTGCCCACCACATACGCCTCCCCGGCACTCTCGCCCGCCGCCAGCGCCGGATCCGTCCCAAAGATCCCGCCCACGTTCCGCAGGTTCTCGACAACCAGCGCCTCGGTCACGCCCAGCGTCCAATACGCGTGGTGCGTATCCCGCAGCGCCAGCAGCATTGTCGTCCCCCCGGACCCGGCCACCGCCGGAGTCCCTTGGAACACGCCGCCGATCCGCTTCCACGCCCCCCACGCATTCGTCTGCACCGAATACCGCGCCACCGACAGCGCTCCATACGTGTCGAGCGCCGCCAGCAGCACATTGCCCGCCTCATCCTGCCCCGACGCCCACGTCACCGCAAACCCGCCCGCCAGTGTCACCGGCGCTCCCCCAACCCCATACGTGTACAACTCGAAGTTCCCACTCGCATTCCGCGCCACAATCCGCGGCTTCCGCGTCGCCGCCTCCGTGCCGGTTTGCACGACCACGCCGGAACTCCCGGTATTGGACTCAGCCGTGATGCCGAACTCCGACCTCCGCGCCGGGTACAGCGGCCCCGTGTTCGGCGCGACTACGACGTGGAGCGTCCCCGGACCATACCCAAAAGTCGGCGGCTGCACCGTCAACGGCACCGCCCCGTACCATCCCCAGCCACACCCCGCCGGTGTGTTCACCGTGATTGTCAGTTCGCCGCCCGCCGCCGGCGCCGCGCTCCGGCTCGCAGTCCATTGTGGCCTCGTACAAACCCCGTCCTGGGAGATCACCACCCTGCGCGCGCCGACTATCAGCATCTCCGAACGCATTGATCGAGCCGTCGCTGGCGCGATCGTTACATCTACTGTCCCTGGCCCCACCCCGCCGGCCGGAGAGGCCGTGACCCACTCCGGCAGCTGATCCACCTTCCACGAGCAACCCACCGCCGTTGCCACCGTCAGTCGCGCGGACGAACCAGCAGCCGGCTGATCCGGCAGCCAGTCCGGAGTGACGGAGTAGGCGCACCCCGACGATGCCTGTTCCACCGTCACCGCTTGACCGCCGATGGTGATCGTTCCCGACCGCGTCGCCCCGGCGTTTGGCTCTCCCCGTACATCCACCCAGCCCGACCCGGGACCCGATCCCGTCACTTTCAACCATCCCGCGCTGCTTTCAGCCGTCCACGCGCACCCAGGACCGGTCACCACCAACAGACGTACCGCGCTCGCCCCATACAGAAACAGGTTGTTTGGCGTGACCTCGTAGGTGCACACCACCGCCCCATCCGCCACCCGACCCGTTCTGCCTCCGGTGAACACTGCTCCCCCACTGCTGTCCGCCGTCACTGCCCTCCCCGGGAATCCCAGCGCACTGCCGAAGGTGGAAAACTCCAGCACCCCTGCCGCGCTTAGCTTCGCCAGAAACCACTCCCGTTCTTCCCCCTCTGCCAGTACCGTTCCGGGTTGGCTCGGGTGCACCGCGAAGGTCGTCACCCGAACCGCATCCGCCCGTGCATCTTCCCATGTCGCGCCCATATCCCGGCTCACCAGCAGCCGTTCATCACCGAGGCCGTAAACCACGTTACTGTCCGACGGAGCCACCTTGATGGATCGCAGGCTGTCTAATGGCAGCCGCGTATACGTCATCCCGCCGTCGGCGCTCCGGAACATCAGATCACCCCAGTAGCCTTGCGCATCTGCCCGCAGGTAGATCAGGTTGGGGTTGGCCGGATGAACTACGAGTTCCATGGCTCGGGCGCTGGCCACCGGTACTGGCAGGTCCGTAAAGCTCGCCCCACCATCCGTACTCCGCCTGATGAACCCTCGTCCCGCCGCGTAGACCGTGTTGCCCGCCGACGGATGCGCTCGCACCAACGTGAGGTCCGGCATGAATGCCACCGGCACGAAGGTCTCACCCCCATTCGTCGACCGGATCACAGCGCCCCCGTCGCGCCCGTACATCACGTCCGGATTCACTGCGTCGAACGACACCTCGTCCACCCGCCGGTTGCTCTGCAAACCGGTCCACGTCAAGCCCCCATCTAGAGACCGCATCCAGAACCCCGTCCCGAATCGCTGATAAACCACGTTCGGATTGGACGGCGCACGCGCAAACTCGAAGGTAAACGACGGAAGCACAAGCGTCCACGTCGCGCCGCCATCCGCTGAGCGGAAGACGCCGCCACCGCCAAACCACAGGATCCGGTTGGGGTTTGATGGATCGATCGACAGCAATGGTGTCGTCGGCAAGCTCCTGCTGGGATCCGGATCCGTCAGCGCCGCCGACGCCGCCCCGTAATCCGTCACCTTCCATAAGCGCGGCCTGCTCGCTCGCGTCTTCTCCTGAATCGCGCCTAGCAGCGGAAAATCCGCCGACTGCCCGTCACCTACCAGCCAGACTTTGTTATCTGCCGTCAGCGCCAACCCGCGTGCCGTGTCCGCGCCCGCTCCCCCCAACACCGTCGACCACACAATGCACGTGGCGTTCGGACAGAGTTTCGTCACAAACGCGTCTTCTCTCCCACGCGGCCCCGCGCTGGTGGTCACCGGATAGTCGGTGGCTGCGGTCAATCCCGCCACATAGATATTCTTGCCGCTATCCACGGTCAGGCTGTTCGCGTTCGTTCTTCCATTGCCTCCCAGCAGCACAACAAACTCGGTACCGGTCAGGTCCGCCTTCATCTTCATGACGAACGCCCGCGGGGTGTCCGACGGAGGCACGCTCACCGTCCCTGCCGTGGGCGCAGGCGACGTTCCCTGGCTGTACCCGGCCAGGTACGGCGCCCCGTCAACATCCACCGTCATTCCTGTCACCGACACCCAATTCGGAGAGTCCACCGGAGCCCTCTCCGCCACGATCACACCAGCGGCATTCAGCTTCACAACCGCCGCGCTGGCTTGGTTCTGCGCACTGCGGGCACCGTACACAAACACCGCGCCGCTCGCCGAATGCGCGCCGACCAGCGGTGCGCTCATCCTGTCTCGTACCAGCACCGTCGACATCGCCAGCGTCCCATCCGGCCCAAACCGGGCTGCGAATACCCATGGCGTTATTGGCTGCAAGGTCGGATTCTCCGCCCGCGGCGGAAAATCGTTCGACGAGGTATCTCCCGCGACGTAGACATTGCCTGAGGCGTCCAGCGCTACCGACGTCGCCGTATCCGACCTGACCCCGCCCAGATACGCCGACCACACCAGTTGCCCGCTGGGCGACAGTTTCGCTACAAACGCGTCCGTCGTACCGCCCCCCGGCGACGTCGCGCCTCCGGCTACATACGCTTTCCCCGACGCATCCGCCGCAATCGCCGTACCCCCAGTGCCCACCGAGTACACCAGCACCGGATCGATCCGCAGCGGCTTCTTCCGGTCATACGCGCCCAACGCAAACCCCACGTCACGCCCCTCGACGCGGAACCGCGCCGCCACCTCTTTGCCTTCCTGGAACGCCCGCGGCCTCTCCAGCTTCACGCCATCGGACAACCGCAAATCCCCATTGGCGAGTAACTCCGGCGCGGCATCAAACCGCATGCGGATGCGGCTTGCATCCGCACCTGCCCGCAGCAGAAAGTCGTACTCCAGTTGCCCCGCCCGCGAGTAATACACCACGTCCGTTCCTGGATACACCTCCGTAAACCGCAAACGCTCATAATGCGGTACGCCCTCGACCCGCGTACTCCCAAGGTAGTAATGCGACCGCGACCCCATCGGCCGGTCCAGCCTTCCCGCCGTTCCCCGCCGTGCTCCCACCAGCCGGTAACTCACCCCCTCCATCCGCACCCCATCCGCCGCCAAACTCAACGCCATCTGATTCGCCGTCCGCCCAACGTGCGAAAACTCCGCCAAACCCTGTCCCCAGTTCGGCTCAAACAACAACGGCAAAGCCACCGCCGCGGCGAAAATGAACATCGCTTTATAATACTATCAGATCTTTATCCAATTAATTGCAATCGAAGGGCCATCCACCCGGCTGAACCTCCCCTTCCCGGCGCCAATTCGCATAATTCTGAAAATCGTCTTTTTGAAAAAAGTCATTCACAGCCGAATGTAAGATTTTACAAAATTCTTTACTCCCTCCTTTTCATCACCTTGCCCGCTGTTTCTCCTTTTCTTCTTGCGCGCGAGCGAAAATCTTTCTGCTATCTCCTTGGCCATGAACCGAACCCTGTCCGCTCCCCAGCACGACGCCTATCGCGATTGGATTCGCCCCCAAGGCGTCCTCGAAGACTTCGCCTGCCAGCGCCTCGCCACCGCCCGCTGGTACTACGAGCGTGCCACCGCTCTTTCCGCCAAGTTCGATCCCGAGTCCCCGGAAGGCGTCCGCTTCCAAAACATGGCCCTCCGCTGGGAAGGCTCCTACAACCGCGCCCTGCGTGAACTCCGTCTGCTCCAGACCGAGCGCGCCCTCGCCAACCCCAATTGCCACCCGCCCCTCGCCGACCTCCAGAAAATTCAACAGGTTGCCAAACGAAATGGCCGCGCCGCCCAAACAGAAAACCCGCAACCCCAATCAAATCAGGAATGTGCGAAACGAAATCCCGACCCCTACCCCGAAGCCGGCCGTAACTCCCCCTGCCCCTGCGGTTCCACCAAAAAGTACAAGCGCTGCTGCGGCGTCGACGCGCCCCCCATCCTCTACACCGCCGCCTAACGAAACACCGCCATTTCGACACTTTTTCAGAAAGCGCGGACGTTCCGCGAAACGAATTGCTACCGGTCAGCCGGCGTGTCTGGAGGCCCGTTCGACACTTTTCGACACCTTGTTTCCAATGAAATCAACTCTTTGCGAAACGAAACCCCCCAGGCCTGGAAGATCCGGGAAGGAGTCGATCACCACAAGGGAGAGCGAAATCGACGACAGCCACCTCCCGTATAATCGAACTGAGGTACGGCCATGAGCACCGGACACGTTGAGGATCGAGGCGGTGTGTACTATTTAGCTGGTACGCGGATTTCCCTGGACTCCATCGTTCACGCTTTCCGGGCTGGATCTTCGCCCGAGAGCATCCGCGAAGATTTTGAAGGATTGGTTTTGGCCGATGTTTACGGGGCCATTAGCTTCTACCTGGATCATCAAGCCGATGTGGATGCGTATCTGCTTAGGCGCAAGAACCAATGGGCCGAACTGGAGCGCCAAGGCACGCCTCCAAGCCAGGACCTGAGGGCGCGCCTGGATCGTGCCCGGTCTGACGCCACGCTTCCCTAGCAATGAGGATCAGGTATCAGGCCGACAATGACCTGAACAAAGCGATCGTCCGGGCTGTTGTGCGCCGCGAGCCCAAAATTGACTTTCGGAGCGCTCAAGCTGCCCGTTTGGATAGAATTTCGGATTCTGAGGTTCTTCAACTGGCGGCCAGGGAAAGCAGGATACTGGTCTCTCACGATTTTCGGACGATGCCCGATCACTTCCGGGCTTTTATCGAGAAGCAGCGTAGTCCCGGGGCCTTCCTGATCGCGCAGGACCTTCCGATTGGCCGCGCCATCGACACGCTCTTACTCGTCTGGGAGGTAACCGAAGCCGAAGAATGGGAGAATCGCTTGTCCCTGATCCCAAGTCTGGTCACGATTGTGCTCGGCTCGTCATAAACGCAGCGGATGCCGCTCGCGAGCGGATGCGTTTGCAGCGGAACACAACATACCGCCCTTGAGCCATAATTGTCCGATGACCCACACCTCGCGGCGAGCTTTCTTCCTCCTCCCGGCGCTGGCCCCGGCCCTTCTGGCCCAAGGTCAAGACGACCCGGCACTCCTCAGCCTGGCCGAGGCCGCCGCCCGCATCCGCTCGGGCGCACTCACTCCAACGCGCTTGCTCGAAGCCTGCCTCGCTCGCGTTGACCTCTATCAGCCCAAGCTCAACGCCTTCGTCACCGTCACCCGGGACCTTGCCCGCGCCCACGCCCGCCAACTCGACGCCGAGCAGAAAGCCGGCAAGTTCCGCGGCCCCCTGCACGGCATCCCCATCGCCCTGAAGGACAACATCGACACCCAGGGCATCCGGACCACCGCCGCCAGCGCTGCCTTTGACGACCGCTTGCCCCAGCAGGACGCCGAAGTCGCCCGCCGCCTCAGGGAAGCCGGGGCCGTCATGATCGGCAAGACGAACCTCCACGAATTCGCCGCCGGCGGCACCAACGCGACCTCTTATTTCGGTCCCGTCCGGAACCCCTGGGCTCTCGAACGGAACCCCGGCGGGTCTTCCGGCGGTTCCGGCGCGGCGGTGGCCGCCGGGCTCTGTTTCGGCGCCCTCGGCACCGACACCGGCGGCTCGGTCCGGATTCCCGCGGCCTTTTGCGGCATCACCGGCCTCAAGCCCACCTACGGCTTGGTCTCCATCCGCGGCATCATCCCCCTCACCTTCACCCTCGACCACTGCGGTCCCATGACCCGCTCCGCCGAGGATGCCGCCATCCTGCTCAATGCCATGGCCGGCTACGACCGTCTCGACATTGCCTCCGTCGAACACCCCCGCGAGGATTATATTGCCGCCCTGCGCCAGCCCGTCCGCGGCCTGCGCCTCGGCATCCCCCGCGAGCCTTTCTTTGACCATGTCGACGCCGATATCGCCAAAGCCGTCGAGGACGCCATCGCCCTGCTCGCCAAACTCACCGCCGGCGTCCGCGACTGCACCCTGCCCCCAACCTCCGAAGGCTTCCGCCTCGGAGGCGAGATGTACGCCTGGCACGAA
Source organism: Bryobacterales bacterium (assembly GCA_016789925.1). Lineage (GTDB taxonomy): Bacteria > Acidobacteriota > Terriglobia > Bryobacterales > Bryobacteraceae > JADLDI01. The sequence continues at coordinate 12,291 of JAEUQD010000517.1, forward strand.
GAGAACGTCAAGGGCGGTAGCGGTCGCTATCAGCTTCCCCTGCGCCGCTCCATGGACGGCTCCTCCAAGTTGCTCGCCTATCAATACATCCAGAGCCGCTGGCGCCTCGAACTCCTCCGCCGCACCATCGACGACAGCTTCCGCGATGTCGATGTCGTCGCCCTGCCCACTCGCCGCCGCTCACCTCGCCTCATCGACGACGCCCGCAAGCGGGAACGAAGCGACAAACCGCGCGATCCCGAACTGGAAAACACCAGCCAGTTCAACTTCTACGGCATCCCCGCCGTCTCCATACCCTGCGGCTTCACCTCCGCCGGACTCCCCATCGGCCTCACCCTCGCCGGACCCCGCTTCTCCGAAGGCCGCCTCCTCGCCTTGGCCCACGCCTACCAGCAACAAACGGATTTCCACAAACGTCGCCCGCCCCTCACGCCCGACATGAAGGTGCCCGAATTGGCAGCCGAGGAAACAGCCTAGCCGATTTCTCGGGGTTCCTACCTAAAGTCGCTCTCGGAACTAGCCGATTATTCCCGCATGAGCGACCCTGTTCGGGCGATTTCTGCATGCCGGGTTTGCGGCAACACCAACTTGGTCCCGGTCCTCGACCTCGGTACCCAGGCTTTGACTGGCCGGTTTCCCAAGACTGGCGAGCCCGACCCCCTCTCCGGCCCCCTCCAACTCGTCCTTTGCCATACCCAGGGCCGGCGCGATTGTTGCGGTCTGCTTCAACTCGCCCACAGCTATCCCCTCGCGGAAATGTACGGCGAAAGTTACGGCTACCGCTCGGCCAACAACCGGACCATGGTCCAGCACCTCCACCGCAAAGTCGAGCGTCTTCAGCGATTCGCGTCCATCCGGCCCGGCGATTCCGTCCTCGACATCGGCTCCAACGATGGCACACTCCTCGGCTTCTACGGACAACCGTCTCTGCGCCGCATCGGCATTGACCCTTCCGCCGGCAAGTTCGCCCGCGAATACCCCCAGGAGGCGACTCTCCTGGTCGACTTCTTCGATCCCGCCAAGGTCCTCCCCTTCGCCGGTACCGATGGCTTCAAGGTCATTACCTCGCTCGCTATGTTCTACGACCTCGAAGCGCCCCTCGCCTTCATGCACGACATCGCGTCCTTGCTGGCCCACGATGGCGTCTGGGTCTTCGAGCAGTCCTACCTGCCTGACATGATCGAGCGTCTGGCCTACGACTCCGTCTGTCACGAGCACCTCTCCTACTACAGCCTCAGCGTCATCCTTTGGATGGCTCGCCGCGCCGGCCTCAAGATCATCGACATCGAGCGTAACGACATCAATGGCGGCAGCTTCTCCATCACCGCTTCCCTCGATTCGGCCCCCTATCCGGCGTTTGATTCCGGCATTGCTCAGTTGCTCGACCTCGAGCACGGGATGGGTTTGCAGTCCCTCGACACCTACCTCTCCTTCGCTCACCGGGTCGCCCAACACCGCAACTGCTTGCAGGACCTCCTCTCCGCCGCGCGCCGCCGCGGTGACCTCGTCCTCGGCTACGGCGCCTCCACCAAGGGCAACGTGATCCTCCAGTACTGCCAGTTCACCCCGCACGATCTGCCCGCCATCGCCGAGAAATACCCGGCCAAGTACGGCTGCGTCACCCCCGGCACCCGGATCCCGATCATCCCGGAGTCGGCAGCGCGCGCCCGCAACCCCCGCGCCTTCCTGGTCCTGCCTTGGTACTTCCGCGACGAGATCGTGACCCGCGAGTCCGCATTCACCGCCTCCGGCGGGCAACTCTTGTTTCCGTTGCCCTATTCCGAGAACGGCTTGCCCCAACTGGCCGGAAAACTCGTGGAGGTGGGCCTTGTCCGCGCCTGATCCCGTCATCCCCTGGGCACAGCCCATCCTGTTCGGCGACGAACTCACCTACCTCGCCGCCGCCCTCGAAAGCACCATGCTTTCCGGTGGAGCCTTTGTCGATCGCCTGGAAGCCGAGTTCGCTTCCATTCACGGCGTACCGCCGTCCCACGCCGTCTCCGTCACCAACGGCACCACCGCCTTGTTTCTCCCCCTGCTCGCCTTGGGCATCGGTCCGGGTGACGAGGTCATCGTCCCCGGTTGGTGCTTCGCCGCCGCCGCCAACATGGTGCTGGCCTGCGGCGCCACCCCCGTCTTCGCCGACATCCTCGAAGACACCTGGCTGCTGGACCCCGCCGCCGTCGCCCGCTGCATCACCGCCCGGACCAAGGCCATCATTGCCGTCCACACCTACGGCGTCGTTTGCGACATGGCCGCCCTCACCGCTCTCGCCAGGCCGCGAGGCATCACCTTAATTGAGGACTGCGCCGAATCCCTCTTCTCCCGTTACCAGGGCCATCCCGCCGGCACCCTCGGTGACGTGGCCTGCTTCAGCTTTCAGGCCACCAAAACCATCACCTGCGGCGAAGGCGGCATGGTTCTCGCCCGCGACCCGCAACTCGTCTCCGCCATGCGCCTCATCAGCAACCATGGCATGACGCCTGACCGTAAGTATTGGCACCGCGTCGTCGGCCACAACTTCCGCCTCACGAACCTGCAGGCGGCCGTCGCCTGCGCCCAGCTCGCGCACCGCCTCGAAATCATCGAACTTCGCCGCCGCCTCTACGCCGGCTACCGCCGCCGTTTGTCGGGCATTCCCGGGCTTCACCTACAGCGGGTTCCCGCCGTCGTCGATCCGCTGATGTGGGCCTTTGCCTTCCGTATCGACCCCTCTCTGGCCGGCATCTCACGCAACCAGTTGATGGCCTCCTTGGCGGCCCAGGGCATCGAGACCCGGCCGGGCTTCTGCGCCTTCTCCGAACAACCCCTCTATCGGGCGGAGCCGCTTCGCAACTCGCTGGCGGCCGGCCAACACATCCTCAGCCTGCCCTCGGTCCCCAACCTGACCGGACAGCAAATCAGCTTCATCTGCGACACCCTCCTCGGGTGTCTGACTCCCATTCCCTTTGAGGTAGCTTCATGAATCTCGCGCCCCAACAAACCGTTCTCGATCACTACGCCCAACAGGCCTCCCAATTCGGCTTGGCCGCCGAAGCCACCATGCCGGACCTGATCGTCCGCCAGAAAGAGGTCGAGGCGCTGCTCGCTTTCCTCGAACATGTCCACCCATCGATGGTGCGTCTTCTCGAAATCGGCTGCGGCAATGGCTACCTGCTCGAACAGATCGAACGCCGCTTCGGGACCCGCTTTGCTTGCACCGGCATCGACGCCACGCCCCAGTTTATCGAGTCGGCCCGCCGGCGCGGCCTGGCCGCGCAGTTCCACGTCGCGGACCTGCGCGCCCTCCCAATGCCCGATGCCTCCTTCGACATCGTCCTCTCCGAGCGCGTCATCATCAACCTGCTCGACCCCGCCCAGCAGGTCGCCGCTTTCGGTGAAGTCGCCCGCGTCCTCCGTCCCGGCGGTTTGTTCACCGCCATTGAGGGCTTTAAGACCGGTCTCGAGAACCTCAACCGCGCCCGAGCCGACTTTCTCCTGCCCCCCATCCCTGAGCCCCCCGTCAACAACTGGTTCACCGAGGAGCGCTGGCAACTTTGCCTCGCCGGCCGCTTCCGCCCCGCCCCCTCGGCCGCCACTGCCCCACTCGCCCCCACCAACTTCTTGAGCAGCCACTACTTCATGACCCGCTTCTTCCACGACGTCATTCGTCCCGCGGGCGGCAAGCTGCGTAACACCGAGATGGCCTTCTTCTTCGCCGCCGCCTTGCCCGCCGTCGGCGACTACTCCCCCCTCCGGATCAACTACCTGGAGCGTGTCTGATGTCCCGTTCGCTGGCGGTCGAGAATATCCGGCTCCACCTCCGGTCTCTACTCGCCTCCGAGCCCGTTCATGCGCACACCCGGCGTTTGGAACTGGCCTACAGTCTCGCCGCCTGTCCCGCGGAGGAGATGAACACCATCTACGCCACGGTCCTGAAGCCCAACTTCCCGGCCGCTGTGCCCACCGCCGCCGGCGCCGAGGAGTTCCTGAAAGCCTGGGTTCAGCAAACGCTCGACAGCGGGAACGGCGCCATCGCCGCCGCTCTCCTCGCCGCCATGGTGCTCTGGCCGCCGGAAGAAGCTCCCCTGCTCCAACGGCTCGACCACTGCCCGCCTTGGCTTCTTCAGGACTACGTCGATTACCTCCTCCGCCCCCCAAAGGCGCTGCAGGATGCCCGGCATTGCTCTCGCTACGATACATTCCTCCGCCGCTTCGTTGCTTGGGCCGACCACTTCACCGCTTCCCAACCCAGCCATCCGGCCGCCCAACTCCTCGCCCGCAGCTTCACGCTCTCACACAACTTCATCCAAAGCTATTTCCTCGAGGGCAATCTGAGAGACGTGTTTCACGGCCGCGCCCGCATCATCGAGCGTTTCCTGACATCGGCAGGCTGCAATCTCACGCATGTCTTTCCGCCTCCATCCGCCGGCCGCCGAAAAATCGGACTCCTCATACCCAACATGGTGCCGCGCACGGAAACGTTCTACGTCCTGGCCGTCATCGAGCATCTCAATCTGGCCGGCGGCGATCTCACGATCTTCTGCCACCAGGTCACCGGCCATCCGCTGGAATCAGTCTTCCGGGAACATTCCGCCCAAATCATACCCCTGCCCTCCGGACTGGGAGAACAAGTTCAACTGATCCGCTCGCACAACCTCGATCTACTCCTGATCGGTTCCAACATCACCGCCGTCTGCAATCCCACCATGCTGGCCTCGGCCCACCGCCTGGCCCGCGTCCAGGTCTCTCTCATGACCTCTCCGGTGACCACCGGCTTCTCCCAGGTCGACGCGCTGTTGAGCTCGGAATGGAACGAACCGGAGTCGCAGGCCGAGTCGCACTACACCGAGCGGTTGCTGAAGATCCCCGGGTCGCTGAACTGCTACGCCTATCGCTACGACTCCGCACCTGCCACGGTCGAAGTGAATCGCCAACTCCTGCAACTGCCCGACGACGCCATTGTCTTCTTTTCCGGCGCCAACTACTACAAGATCCAATCGGAGTTGTCTTCCGCTTGGGCGTCCATTCTTGCCGCGGTGCCCAACAGCTACCTGGTGCTGATGCCGTTCAACCCCAACTGGTCGAGCCAGTACGACTCCGATCCGCTCATCCACCGCATCGAGTCGCAGTTGCGGGAGCACGGCGTCGACCCCACCCGCCTCCGCGTCGTCTCTCCCCTGCCCGAGCGCGCCGACGTGCACCGCGTCATCGCCACGGCCGACGTCTACCTGGATTCCTACCCGTTCTCGGGCGCTTGTTCCTTGCTGGACCCCCTCACGCTTGGCATCCCGGTCGTCGCCTGGAAAGGCGACACGGCCCGCTCCCTCCACAGCTACTCGATGCTCCGGGCGTTCTCGATCGAAGAATTCGCCGCCGGCAGCAAGGAGCAGTACATGGATATCGCAATCAGCCTGGGCCGGAGCCAGGCGCTTCGGCAGGAGCTCAAGAACCGCCTTCAGCGGCAACTGCGGCAGGAATCCCCTCTGTTCGATACTGCGGACTACGGGAAGCGCGTCTCCACCGCCCTCACCCAACTGTTTGACGACTGCATGGCCGAGAGCATGAGCCTCCAGGAGATCGGCATCGAGTCCCTGGAAGACGAGGTTGTCTCAATGGCCCGGCAGGTTCAACACAGCCAGGGTTTCCGCGCGCTGAACGACGCCAATATCGCCAATCAACTGATTCGCCCCGTCCTCCGCGCGCAGGTCGACCGCTCGACACCGCCTCATGTCGTGGACGTCGGCGCGTGCTACGGGCAGATCTCCCTGCCCTTTGTCGCCGAAGGCTGGTCGGCCGATCTCTTTGAGCCCGACGCCCGGACGCGCGCCCACCTCCTCACGATGCTCGCCGGCTCCTCGGCCCCGGTGCGCGTGTTTGAGAATGCGGTGGGGGCGGAGAATTCAGCCGCCATCACTTTCTACAACTCGGCCACGCCCGGCCTGTCTGGATTCAGCAAACCTGTCTATGGCCAATTAGCGAGCACCACCGCCGTGCCGTGCGTCCGCCTCGCCGATTTCCTCCCCAAACACGACGTCCGCCGCGTCGATTTCCTCAAAGTCGACGCCGAAGGGTGGGATCTCGACGTGCTCCGCGGTCACGACTTTCAACGGCTCCCGCCCAAGCTGGTGCTGGTCGAGTATTCCACGGCCTGCGAACGCCAAACTCTACCCAGGCTTCACGAAGCAATCCGGATGATGGAGGAGCACGGCTATCGGGCCGTTGTCTTCGCCGCCTCCGACGACAGTCAGTTTCACCAGGGCATTTGGGACTTCGACGTACGCTCCATCCACTGCGGTGCGGCGCTGGCTCAGCTTGCGGACGGGTTCGGAAACATCGTATTCTACCCTTCCGGCGACAAACAGTTCCTCCTCGCTCTCTTGAACCTCCTCGAGAACTGCCGGCAGCCGGACGCCGTCCAATCCGAATGTCCTTCTTTCGCCGTGAGGTAATTGATTTCGCTCTTGACCAGGAAACCCTGAAACTGGCCCAGGAGCAGCGCGACTGGATCGCGCGCGATCCCGCCAACCCGCGGCCCTACTACCACTTGGCCCTCTTCTACCGCATGCAGTACAACCAGGACTTCGCGCTAGGGCTGTTGCTCGAAGCGGTGCGCCTCGACCCTCATTTCGCCGACGCCCACATCGCCCTCACTGAAATCTACGCCGTCCGCGCCGACTACCCGGCCGCCTGGCGTCACGCGCGCGCTGCCTCCCAAAATGGAAAGGAGGAGGGAACCGCCCTCCTCCTTCGCCATCAGATTCCGGATCCAGCCGCCTAAATATCCGTCCGTACCGGAGCGGCCGGCGGCTTGGGAGCGGCCGGTGGGGCTGGTGGAATGGTGGCGCCCGCCTTCCGGACCGTAATCTGGCCTCGGCCGGTGTGTAGCGTCACGTCGGGTCCCGCGCCCACGGCGCCTTCCAGGGTCGCCCCCCGCTTGGAACCTTCATTCGTCCGTTTGAGCACAGCCCCAAACTCGTTCTCAATCTCGCCCCGCTCGGTCTCCGCCTTCAGCTTGAAGGTCGCCGCGGGCGGCAGGCTCACGTCGATGTTCCCGGAACGGGTCCGCACGTCCATCTTGCCGATCGGCGTCCGGCCGGGCCGCAACTCAAGGTCACCACGGTCCACGGTCACTTCCAGACCAGCCGTGAAGTTGCTGATTTCCACATCCTTGCTCTTGCTCCGCAGCATCACCGGACCCGTGATCCCGTCACCCGAGAATTCGCCCCGGCTGAACTGCACCGAACCGGGCACGTTCTCAGCCCGGAATTCCGTATTGGAGCTTTCAAACCGCACCGGCTTGGTGACATTCCGCAAGGAGATGTCGCCGTAGTAGTTGCCATTCACCGTTGCCTGACCTTCCACATTCTCCAGTTCCAGGTCGTTTCCGCTTCCCTTCACTTCCACGGCGCCCTTGCAGTTGACCACCCTGACGATGTCGCTCTTCCGGGTCTCCACCCGGACGTTGCCCCCGACATTGCTCAACCGGACCCCGGCGTTGTCGCTGTCAACCGCCACCGTTCCTACGACATCCGAAACATCGATGTCTCCATACCGCCCCCGCGTCTCGATGGAGGCGCCCTTGGGCACTGTAATCTCCAGGTCGCTCGCCATCTTGGACTCGCTGGAAGCGCGATCCTGATTCGTCCGGATCACCAGCGATTCGCCCTGCTTGACCACTTCCAGCTTGATGCTTCCGTTGACCTTGTCGGCGTCCTGCTGCGAGAACGCGCGCACCGTGTTGCGCCCGCTGACCGTTACCGTCTCGCTGTCATTCCCTACGATTCGGGCGTGGCCCCGCAAATTCTCGACCAGTATCCGCGGCGTCTTGCCGGCGGGTACCGACTGCTGCGCCAACGGATAATCGAATGTCTCTCCCAGGATCTCGAGTCCACGCATCCGGATCCGCGCGTCCGGCCACCGCTCCTTGATGTGGAAGCCAAAGAACACCGACGACCCCAGCAGGCACAGGAACACAATGAACATCCATTCGCCACCCGAAACCCCTGCCGGCGGCACCGCGCCGCCGCGCACGTGGGCCACGGTGACCTCCACCAGCCGGATCACACCCCAGATCACCAACAACCAGGGCCAGTATTCGCCAATCATCCGCAGCACCGGCAAATCCGGACGCAGGTTGTGTACGAGAAAAGCCGCACCGATCAGAATCAGAATGATCGGGCCGATAATCGATCCGCGTCTCATCGGAAATCACCTCCCGCCGGGGGATAGGTAGTGGGGCGGGAGAAGACCCGCTCCAACAAAGTCATAACCCCCAGCACAACCAGCAGCACCGGCCACGTCCGCCAGAAGCTAAACGAACCGGCGTGGTCGACCAGCATCAGCAGGCCCAGCGTGATCAGCAGAATGGGACCGCGGATCGCGCGCACATAGCTATTGGTTATGTTCATGAGACACCTCCGGCGCCGCGGGCACACTGGGAGAACTGGTCAGGCGCACATAGAGCATGTACAACCCCAGTCCGATCAAACCAACGGGCCAGTAGCGCAGCACTTGAGAGATTCGCAGCAGGTCCAGGTTGTTCAGAAGGAAGATAATTCCGATTCCGATCAACGCCGCCGGACCCGCCAGATTTCCGTGCCTGAGCGGCAAAACACTCGAAAATTCATCCACTTGCAGGCCTAGTTGACGCTTCCTGGCGGTGTGGTACGCCTCAAACGCCATATAGGGCACCCACACGGCGAGCATCAGCCCCAACAGAGGCTCCAGGCTGTCGCCGCCATGGCCCGACATGCTCACCAGGCTGAGCAATAACCCAAAGATGAAGACGTGAATCAACCCCTTCACATACTGCGCGTTGTAGATGGCGCCCACCCCGGGAATCAACCCCAGCAGGAACGCCAGCCCGGGCGAGACACCCGAATCGGCGCGGGCGGCGGACGTGTACACCGGAGGCGCGGTGACCGTCGCCGCACTCGCGGCCGGCAAACACACGCCACAAAGAATCGTCCCCGGTAGTGCCTTCTCTTCCTCGCTCAATGCTTTTCCGCAATTCCGGCAAAACAAGGCTGGACTTGTCATGGCTTTTCTCTCCTCTGCTCCCCGCCCTCAGCCCCTGAAGGCGATTTCGGTTCAATCGTCTGCTGTGACCGGCGGTCTTCTTCTTCTTGGGCCGACCATTCGGCCAGCGTGTTTTGAATCTGATAAACCACCCGAAGGTTTTCGTAATTCTTGACCATGCGCTCCCAAAGGCGGTGCGCCTTATTGTCGAGCGACATCCAGATCTTGGCGGGATCCAGATCGGCCGGCGTGAACGTCCGCTCGGAGATCCCCGCAAAACGCCCGATCATGGAAAACGAAAGAATCGTCATTGCCATGCCCATGGCAAAACGCGGCTGCAACACTGGCTGGAACAGCAAGTGGATCCGCTCGGCCACCCGGCCCAACCATCCGCGAGACACGACAGCCCGCTCCCGGACCGGCTTCGCCTCGGAATGATGTGTTTCAAACAGAATCCGCGTCACCAGTTCCGGCGGAGGCTCCACCAGCGGGACCCGTTCCAGGAACTTGGCAAGAACCCGAGCCTCGTCGACCAGTTCCCGGCAGGCAGCGCAACCCGCAAGATGCGCATCCACCTGCACACGCTCGCCGGCCGGCAGCACTCCGTCCACCAGGTCGCAAAGCAACGGTTCGATTTGTGCGCAAGTGAGTTTCATACAACCACCTTCCAGCGGCGCAACACCTTCGCCAGTTCGGCCCGGCCGCGATTCAGGCGCGACTTCACAGTGCCCTCCGGCACCTTCAACACGTCCGCAATCTCGCGATACTCCAGTTCCTCCAAATCCCGCAACACGACGGTCTCGCGCAGTTCCGGCGACAACCGCTGCAAGGCCGATTGCAGGATCTCGCTGGCTTCCCGCCCTTCCACCCGGCCGTCGGTTCGGGTCGTTTGCGTGGCGCGCTCTTCCAGCACCGGCAACTGGTCTTCCAGCGAATCGGTGATCCGCTGCTTCTTGTTCCGGCGATAGTTGTCGATCAACAGATTCCGCGTCAGCCGCGTGAGCCAGACCGCAAACGATCCCTCACCGGCCCGAAATGACTTCAAAGTCTGGAAGATGCGCAGAAACACTTCCTGGGTGATGTCCTGCGCCTCGCTGTCAGCACCGGTGAATCGATAACAGATGCTGTACACGCGGCGCGTGTGGGTTTTCACCAGTTCTTCCCAGGCCGTGTCGTCACCGCCCAGGCAGCGTTCTACCAGTTTTGCGTCGGCGTCCAAATATTTTTCCAAACTGATGGCGGAAACCGGCCACGCCGCCGGAGCGTTCAGAGTCACCGAAAATGGGAGCGTGGCTGCCGCCATACAAATCCTCCACTGCAACAGGAAGGAAGCGTTCTTTGAAATCCGCCTTCCAGTTACAAGAACGAGGACTTATCATGAGAAGTTCACCAAGATTGCAGCACTTGGGTGGCGTAGATCCACATTGTAGCCTTGCAGGTCCAAATTGGCAGCGGAAAAAACGAGTAATCGACGCCGGTGGCGACTGGGAGCCGTCGTTCTGGCCGTTGGTGTGATAGCCGCACTCTGGCTGGCCGCCCGGAATTGGGGTGGCGGTTTCCAGTGGGGGCTGCTCCTCAAAACATTCAAGCAACTGGATTTATGGTGGATTGCAGCATCGGCCGTCATTGCCATGGCCACCTACCTCGGCCGGGCGCTGCGCTGGCGCGTGCTCATCCGGTCGCAGCATCCTCATTCGAGTCTCTGGAACCTGTTTAGCGCTACTGCCATCGGCTTTACGGCCATCGTACTCTTTGGGCGGCCCGGGGAATTGGTTCGTCCTTATTTAATCGCTTCGAAGGAGCGGCTCACGTTCTCCTCGCAGATGGCGGCCTGGCTTCTCGAGCGGATCTATGATCTCATGATGGCACTGCTGATTTTTGGCTTTGCCCTGTCACGTGTCCGTTCCTCGGGCGTCCAGGTCGGGGAACGTCTCCAGTGGGTCCTTTCCGCCGGCGGCTGGTTTGTTGCCGTAGTCGGGCTCACCTGCCTTGCCGTTTTTATTGCCCTCCGTCAATTTGGCGATGCCAGCTTGCGTCGCCTCATTGACGCGATCAGCTTCCTCCCCGACCGGTATCGGGCTTCCCTCGAAGGAATCTTTCGGGCCTTCACCCGAGGAATGGAGTCCACCCGCGATTGGGGAGCCATCGGCTCTGTGCTGTCCTATTCGGTCCTCGAATGGGTTTTGATCACCGCCTGCTACGTCTGTCTCTTTCGCGCTTCACCGGAGATGGCGCACTACGGCCTGACCGATATCCTGATTTTTCTTGGCTTTGTGGCGTTTGGCAGCGTCGTCCAGATCCCTGGCGTGGGAGGGGGAATGCAACTGGTCGCAGTCGTCATCCTGACTGAACTGTTCGGGTTACCAGTTGAAGTCTCGACCGGGATGGCAGTGATGCTTTGGGCCATTACATTTGTAGTGATTGTTCCCGTCGGCCTTCTGCTTGCCTTCCATGACGGGATTCAGTGGTCGAAACTCCGCCAACTGCGTCAGGAGGAAGGTTCATCCTCGCTATGATGTGTCCGTTTTGTTCCCACCGGGAAGACAAAGTCATCGATTCCCGCGAAAGCAAGGAAGCCGATGTCGTCCGGCGCCGCCGGGAGTGCCTGAAATGCGGTCGCCGGTTCACCACCTACGAACGAATCGATGAAATTCCCTACATGGTCATCAAGAAGGGCGCCCGGCGTGAAAAGTTTGAACGCCAAAAGGTGCTCACCGGCCTGCTAAAGGCCTGCGAAAAGCGGCCGATCAGTATGGGTAAGCTCGCTGAAATTGTCGACGAAGTGGAGAACCGGCTGGCGGAAAGCCCGGAACGGGAGATTTCTACTACCGAAATCGGAGAGATGCTCATGGACCGCCTGGAAAAACTCGACAAGGTCGCTTTCGTCCGTTTCGCTTCGGTTTACCGCGATTTTCAGGACGTCGAGGCATTTCTCGGAGAGTTGCAGGACTTGGTCCGGCAGAAGCGCGGTTGAGCACCAATGTAACCATTCGGGTTTCCGAGCATCCAAACAGGTGAGGAGGAAGCGAAGCAATCAGCGCTGTAATTAGGGCTTAACTAATTAACACGATGGTGTTATGATCGTACGACGGCGTTCCGTCGCTGAGGGACTCCGTGTGCGGATGCTCACCTTTCGCTGATTTCGGACAAACGTAATCATTGGAACGTATTCCAAGTCATTCTCAAATCGAAACTAAGGGGCCGGTCTCATCCGGTCTGAGCGCAAGAGCACCTGAAGAAAGCCAGCGTGTGACAGTGAGCAGCAGTAGTCGAGGAGGTGGGTGCTAGTGGACCATTTTGAAGATCAGTTTCTGGGCGAGGCCCACGAACCGTTTACTCTTCCCCTGGATGAGGAAAATCATTTTTTCCACCCGGAAGAAGTTCATGACGGTGACGATTTCCACGCGGCGCAACAACAAGAAGAGTCGATCTATACCGACGATCCGGTGCGGGTGTACCTGCGCGAAATGGGCGCGGTTCCGCTCCTGACGCGCGAGGGCGAAGTCGATCTGGCGCGCAAAATGGAGCGCGGCAAGCTGAAGATGCAGAAGGCCTTAAGCCGTTCGGCCCTCGTTCAGCTATTGGTTCTGGAAATCACCGAGCAACTCAAGAAGGATCCGGAAGAATTAGAGAATGTCGCCGATTTGGGAGACGTCGAAGAGGGCAGTTCGGCCGACTTGAAGCGACGGAAGGAAGTTTTGGAGCAGTTTGCCGTCTACGCGACGCTGCATAAGCGGGTTGCGACGATGGTGGAAAAGTTGGCTGGGGTTCCGGCTGCGAATAAGAAGATGCGCCGGAAGTGGCACTATCGTTGGAATCGGGCGCGCGTCGAAGTTTCGGTCGCGATTCGTCAGATGCCTTGGGTCATCACGAAGTGGCGCGACTTCTCCCGCGAACTGGAGCGGGCGGCCGAGGAGATGTCTCACCTCGACAGTGAGTTGCAGAAACTCGACAAGAGCCAGGGTCCGGCGGCCCAGCAGCGGCTGCGGGAATTGCGGCGCGAATTTCGGAAGCGCGAACAGACTGTCGGCGCGACGCTGGCGGAACTGCGGCAGACCATGGCCGTGATCTCGGCGGGTGAGCAGGAAGCCGAACGCGCCAAGAAGGATTTGGTCGAAGCCAACCTTCGCCTGGTCGTTTCGGTGGCCAAGAAGTACGTCAACCGAGGTCTTCACCTGCTGGATTTGATCCAGGAAGGCAACATTGGTCTGATGCGCGCGGCCGACAAGTTCGAATATCGGCGTGGCTACAAGTTCTCAACCTACGCGACCTGGTGGATCCGACAGGCAATCACCCGTGCGATTGCGGACCAGTCGCGGACCATCCGCATTCCCGTTCACATGAACGAGAGCATGAACAAGTTCCTGCGCGCCACGCGCGAACTCGAAAAGGAACTGGGCCGTGCTCCGACCAACGAAGAAATCAGCCGCCGCATGGACATCCCGGTCGAGAAGGTCCAGAAGCTGAAGACCATCTCGCGCGACCCCGTCTCTCTCGAGACGCCCGTGGGCCGCGACGGCGAATCCGCACTGGGTGACCTGATCGAGGACCGGTGGGTTGGCTCGCCGGTAGACGCCGTCATCGACACGAACGTCCGCGACGAGACCGCCAACATTCTGAAGACCCTCTCGCCCAAGGAAGAGAAGGTGATTCGCCTCCGCTTCGGCATTGGCTGCGACCGGGAGCACACCCTGGAAGAGATCGGTCAGCAGTTCGATGTCACTCGCGAACGCATCCGTCAGATCGAAGCCAAGGCGCTCCGCCAGCTCCGCTCCCCCGAGCGTGCCCGCCACCTGCGGGCGTTGCTGGCCGCCCGATAGACACTTCGCATTCCGGCCCTCCGGAATTGGAACCCCCCGCGCTCCCAGCGAGCCCGGGGGGTTTTCTTCTCTCGAAAAGGCATTTCGCGGAACCCGGCAAGCAGGATTTGCGTAGTGCTTTATCGGAATGAAAAAGAGAAAACGCCGCCTGTGGCTTTGGCCCGCCATCCTCTTACCGATCCTGACCGGTGCAGGATTCGTAGTCCGCGGCAAGCTCCAGCCGGTCCGGACGATCGACCCTTCGAAGCTTGCCACGGTCGAACGCGGCGAAATCGCGAAAAGCGTCGTCGCAACCGGCAAGATCGAACCCCGCTCGAAAGTGGAACTGAAGTCCAAGGCGTCCGGACTGGTCCAGCGCATCCTTGTGGACTATGGCGACTACGTCAAGCAGGGGCAAGTTCTCGTCGAGTTGGACAAAGAGGAACTGCAGGCCCGTGTCCGCGAGGCGAAGGCCACGCTCCAGGCGGCCGTCGCTGCCCAGGACTCGGCGACTGCTGCCTACGAGCGAAACCGCACCGAAGCGCAGGGCCCCGAACTCCCCTTCCTCAAGAACAACGTCGACCGCGCCCGCCAGATGCACCACCAGGGTTTGCTAGCCCGCAATGCCCAGGAAGAGTCCGAACGGCTGTACGAACTCGCCCTCAACAAACAGATGGTAGCCCAACGCAACGTGAGCGTCTCCAAGGCGGAGATCACGCGGGCGACGGCCCAAGCCGCCCAGGCCCAGGCCGCGTTGGACCGCGCGGAAGAAGACCTCCGCAACGCGACCATCGTCAGTCCTATGGATGGTCTGGTCTTATCCCGCGACGTCGAAGTGGGCGACGCCGTCAGTTCTATCCTCGTGCTCGGTTCGCAGGCTACCCTAGTGATGACCCTGGGCGACGTCTCCGAGGTCTACGTTCTCGGCAAAGTCGACCAGGCCGACATCGGCAGGGTGAAGCTCGGCCAGCCCGCCCGCATTACCGTCGAGTCGTTTAAGGACCGCCGCTTCCACGGTGCGGTCACCAAGATTTCTCCGCTTGGTGTCGAGAAGGACAACGTCACGACGTTCGAGGTGCGGGTCTCGATCCGCAATCCAGGCGGCGTACTCAAGGCGATGATGAGCGCCAACGCGGAGATTGTCGAAGAACTCAGGCCGAACGCGGTCCTCATCCCGGAAGCCGCCGTGCTCTATGACAAGCAGCGGAAGGCCGAAGTGGAAGTGCCCGACCCGGTGTCGGAATCCGGCAAACGGCGGACGCCGATTGAAGTGGGCGTTACCAACGGGGTGCGGGCTGAAGTGCTCAAGGGCCTGCGCCCCGGCGACAAGGTTGTCCTGCAGTGAGCCTGCGCGATCTCTTCTTCGACGTGATGCGCACCCTCTGGGCGCACAAGCTCCGGTCCGCACTGACCATGTTCGGCATCGCCTGGGGCATCCTGTCCATCACCCTGATGGTGGCCGCAGGTGAGGGTCTCCGGGTGGGGCAGAAGAAGCAGGCGGAAACCATGGGCAAAGACATCATCATCGTCTTCTCGGGCCGCACGTCTCTTCAGGCCGGCGGCTTGCGGGCCGGACGGCGGGTGTTCTGGCGCGACACGGACTACGTCGAAGTTTCTCGCGAGGCTACCGCCTGCTCCCTCATCCTCCCCGAAACCGGCGGGCAGGCGAATGTCCGTAGTACCTACAATTCGGCCACCCTGCTCGTCACCGGCTCCCACCCGCCGTTTTCCGACGTCCGGTCGCTCGGTGTTGCGCAGGGGCGTTTCTACAACTGGAAGGAAGCCGAGGACGGCGAACGCGTCGCCTTTCTGGGCGCGGACGTCAAGAAGCAGCTTTTCGCCGACCGCAACCCGCTTGGCGAGCAGATCACGCTGAACGGCTTTCCCTACCGTGTTGTCGGCGTGATGGAGCACAAAGACCAGAACTCCGACTACGATGGCCGCGACATCAACAAGGTCTTTGTGCCCGCCGGAGCGATGGTGCGCGACATTCCGGAGCCGCCGCCCGCGCCGCCCCACTCGATTGACCGGATCCTGATCGTCCCCCGGTCAGCCGAGGAGCACGACGCCTGCGTCGGACAGGTTCGCCGGGCCCTTTCGCGGATTCATAAGTTTGACAAAGACGACAAAGAAGCCATTCCGATGTGGGACACGCTGAAGGAAGCCGCCGCGTTCCGTCAGATGACCGACGGCATGAAGTACTTCCTCGGCGCGGTGGGGATTGTGACCCTGTTTCTCGGCGGCCTGGGTGTGATGAACGTGATGATGGTCGCCGTGCGTGAGCGCACGCGCGAAATCGGCGTTCGCAAAGCCGTTGGCGCCACCGCCGGTTCGATCCTCGCCCAGTTTTTTGTCGAGACATTGATGATTGTGGCGCTCAGCGGCGGGCTGGGACTCTCTCTCGCCTACGCCGCCTGCTCGCTGGTGAACAGCTTCCCGATGCCGCCCTTCTTCGCCGGTCTCCTGCCCACCTGGGAGATCGCGTTCCTGTCCCTGGCTTTGCTGGGTGTCGTCGCCGTGCTGGCCGCCCTCTACCCCGCAAGCCGCGCCGCGGCCATCGACCCGATCGAAGCGTTGCGCTTCGAGGCTGGAGCGTAACGCCATGCTGCGCGAAATCATTCTGCAAGCCTGGGACGCCGTCACACGAAACCCCGCGCGCAGTTTCTTCACCATGCTCGGCATCATCTGGGGCATCGCGTCGGTCACGCTGCTGATGGCCTATGGCGACGGATTTCGCGCCTCCCTGGTCCGCGGCTTCGACGCGTTCGGGCGCTCCGCGATCGTCGCGCGCGGCGGGCAGACATCCGAACAGGCCGGCGGCGAGCGCGCCGGGCGCCGCATTCAACTCGAGAAAGAAGACCTCGAAGCCGCGCTGGCCGAGGGCAGCTACATCAAGCAAGGCTCGCTCGAGGCCATGAACCGCCTGCCCGTCGAGTACAACACGCAGTTGGCGAATATGGCCGTCCGCGGAGTCTATCCCGCCTTCGGGGACATCCGGAACGAGGTCCCCTCCGAAGGCCGCTGGATCAACGACGAAGACATCCAACAGGCCCGGCGCGTGGTCATCTTTGGCTCCTATGTAAAGAAGCAGCTCTTCGGGAACCGCCAAGCCGTCGGCGAAACAGTGCGCATCTCGGGTGTCCGGTTCACGGTGATCGGCACCATGGACGCCAAGATGCAACTCTCCAACTATTTCTCGCCCGACGACCGCAGCATCTTCATCCCGTTCACCGCGGCCAGCCAGCTTTGGAACACACGCTATGTTCCTGTGATTGTCTTCTCCCCCATCAATGCTCAGTTCGAACGGAAAGCCATCGACCAGTTCAGGACCGCCGTAGCCCGGCGCAAAGGTTTCTCGCCCACCGACCCCCGTGCTCTCAATATCTTCGGCCGCGAACAATTCCGCCCGATCATCGATGGCATCACCATCGGCCTGCAGGCGCTCCTTTATTTCATCGGCCTGCTGACGCTCGGGATCGGCGGTGTGGGTTTGATGAATATCATGCTGGTAGCCGTCCAGGAGCGCACGCGCGAAATCGGCTTGCGTCTCGCCCTGGGTGCGCGCCGCCGCCATGTACTCCTCCAGTTCCTCGCCGAAGCGTTGGTCATCACGCTTGCGGGCGGATTGATCGGCATCGTTCTGTCCTACGGGATCTCGTGGTGGGTCGGCTCGCTCCCCATGCTCGGTGCCCTTTTTGAAGACGAGTCGGGCCGTGGCGATCTCTTTCTCCGCATCTCACCGGTCACCTTGATGCTCTCCTCCGCGGCCCTCGTTCTCGTCGGCCTCGTCTCCGGAATGGCGCCCGCCATTCGCGCCGCCCGCATGGATCCCGCCACTGCCTTGCGCTGGGAGTAGGGGGCAGCGCTACCCTAGCTCTCATGCGCGCCCTCATTCTTTTTCTGACTGCCGCGACCGCCTTCGCCCAACGTGGCGGCCCCGCTCCCAAGGTGGAACTGCTCTGGTCCTCGATGGCCGGCGATCCCGACGCCCCCACCATTTCCATCTACACCCCAACCGCGCGTCCCATCCCCACCGCTGTCGTCGTCTGCCCTGGTGGCGGCTACCGCGGACTCGCCATCGACCACGAAGGCGACCAGGTGGCCCGCTGGCTCAACTCTCTCGGCATCACCGCGTTTGTCTTGAAGTACCGCCTGGGACCGAAGTACCACCACCCCACCCAACTCGGCGATGTCCAGCGCGCTATTCGCACGGTGCGTCAGCGCGCGGCCGAGTTCGGTATCCAGCCAAACCGCATTGGCGTCTGGGGTTTCTCGGCGGGCGGCCACCTGGCTTCATCGGCCGCTACGCACTTCGATTCGGGTAAACCGAATCCCGCCGATGCCATCGACGGCGTCTCCTCCCGGCCCGACTTCGCCATCCTCATCTACCCCGCAATCACCTTCACCGAAGAGCCCTACGTACACAAGGGGTCCCGCACGGCGCTGTTGGGCGACAATCCGGATCCGGCCCTCGTGAAGCTGATGTCGAACGAGTTGCAGGTGACCTCGCAAACTCCCCCCACCTTCCTCATCCACACCAGCGAGGACAAAGTGGTTCCGCCGGAAAACAGCGTGCTCTTCTACCTGGCCTTGCGTAAGGCCGGAGTCCCCGCCGAAATGCACATCTACGAGAAGGGCCCGCACGGGTTCGGCCTGGGCTGGGCCGACGCCATCCTCAGTTCCTGGCCCGCCCGTTTGCAGGACTGGCTGCGAGTGCGGGGAGCCCTGTAGACAAACCGGTTAGGATCACCCTGTTGCTCCTGACGCATTCAAAATGTATGCTGATAAACGGCCCGCAAAAGCTAACGCCCTCATTTCTTTGGAGGTTTTCTCACAAAATGCCCACTCGCTCCAGCACTGAAGCTGGGGACCTGACACGCCGGCTGCTCGTTCTAGCCCGGCGCGCGCTCCCCCTTCTTATCTGCTGTCTCTTCGCTTCCACCTTTGCCCTTGCCCAACAACACGGTGGCGGTGAAGCCAATCTTGTCCTGCCCGACCTCGACCAAGCCAAGTTCTTTGGCGACGTTGGCGGCCGTGCGCTTCTGATGGCCGGCCTCCTCGTGTGTGTCGCGGGCCTCGTCTTTGGCCTTGCCATTTACAAGCACCTGAAGAACCTGCCGGTGCATTCTTCCATGCTCGAAATTTCCGAGCTGATCTACGAGACCTGCAAAACCTATCTCTTCACACAGGGTAAGTTCCTGATGATCCTCGAGATTTTCATCGGGCTGGTCATCATTTTCTACTTTGGGTTTCTCCAGCATATGGAGACCTACAAGGTGGCGATCATCCTGTTCTTCTCGCTGGTGGGCATCGGCGGCTCCTACATGGTGGCCTGGTTCGGCATCCGCGTGAATACGTTTGCCAACTCCCGCACCGCCTTTGCTTCGCTCCGCGGCAAGCCATTCCCCTGCTACGCCATTCCGCTTCAGGCCGGCATGAGCATCGGCATGCTCCTGATTTCGGTTGAGTTGCTGATCATGCTCTTGATCCTGCTTTTCATCCCCGGCGAATATGCGGGCCCGTGCTTTATCGGCTTCGCGATCGGTGAATCGCTCGGCGCAGCCGCGCTCCGCGTGGCTGGCGGCATCTTCACCAAGATCGCCGACATCGGCGCCGACCTGATGAAAATCGTCTTCAAGATCAAGGAAGACGACGCCCGCAATCCCGGCGTCATCGCCGATTGC
Source organism: Bryobacterales bacterium (assembly GCA_016789925.1). GTDB lineage: Bacteria > Acidobacteriota > Terriglobia > Bryobacterales > Bryobacteraceae > JADLDI01. The sequence goes on from JAEUQD010000517.1 coordinate 31,774, forward strand.
ACCGGCGATAACGCTGGCGACTCCGTCGGACCCTCGGCGGATGGCTTTGAAACCTACGGCGTCACTGGCGTCGCGCTCATCTCCTTCATCCTTCTGGCTGTCAACAATGATGTGGTCAAGGTGCAGTTGCTCGTCTGGATCTTCGTCATGCGCTGCATCATGGTCATCGCCTCCGGTGTTTCCTATTTCATTAACGACGCCATCGCCCGCGCCAAGTTCGCCACGGCCGACAAGATGAACTACGAGTCGCCGCTGACCCACCTGGTCTGGCTCACCTCGATTGTCTCGGTGGCACTCACCTATGTTGCCTCCTACCTCCTCATCCCTGACCTTGGAGGCGATACGACGTTGTGGTGGAAGCTTTCGAGCGTGATCACTTGCGGTACGCTCGCCGGCGCGATCATCCCTGAGTTGGTCAAGATCTTTACCTCGGTCGAATCCCGGCATGTTCGTGAGGTGGTCATCTCCTCCCGCGAAGGCGGCGCCTCGCTCAACATCCTCTCGGGGTTGGTTGCGGGCAACTTTTCGGCCTACTGGCTGGGTCTCGGCATTCTGGCTCTGATGAGTATTGCCTACTACTTCTCCACGATGGGCCTGGTATCCCTCATGATGGCGCCGGCCGTGTTCGCCTTCGGTTTGGTCGCATTCGGCTTCCTCGGCATGGGACCCGTGACCATTGCGGTCGACTCCTACGGTCCCGTGACTGACAATGCGCAATCGGTATACGAACTCTCGACCATCGAACAGATTCCCGGAATCGAAGCTGACCTCCAGAAGAACTATGGGTTCAAGCCCGACTTCGAGGTGGCCAAGCAAAACCTGGAAGAGAACGACGGCGCCGGCAATACGTTCAAGGCGACGGCTAAACCGGTGCTCATCGGAACCGCGGTGGTTGGGGCGACGACCATGATCTTCTCGATCATCGTGATGCTGACCAACGGACTGAAGCCCGAACTGCTCCAGTACCTCTCGATCCTCCACCCGCCGTTCCTGCTCGGGCTTATCGCCGGCGGCGCGATCATCTATTGGTTTACGGGTGCTTCCATGCAGGCTGTCACCACCGGCGCCTATCGCGCTGTCGAGTTTATCAAGGCCAACATCAAGCTGGAAGGCTCCACCAAGGCATCGGTGACCGACTCCAAGAAAGTGGTGGAGATCTGTACCCAGTATGCCCAGAAGGGGATGTTCAACATCTTCCTGACGGTATTCTTTTCAACGCTCGCCTTCGCCTTTGTCGAACCCTACTTCTTCATCGGCTATCTGATCTCCATTGCCCTGTTCGGCCTCTACCAGGCCATTTTTATGGCTAATGCCGGCGGTGCCTGGGATAACGCCAAGAAAATCGTCGAGACGGAACTAAAGGCAAAGGGCACTGAACTCCACGCCGCCACCGTCGTGGGCGACACGGTGGGCGATCCCTTCAAGGACACCAGTTCCGTGGCCTTGAACCCGATCATCAAGTTCACGACGCTGTTCGGGTTGCTGGCCGTCGAGTTGGCCGTGTCGCTGACCCGCGATCAGGGGCCGGGATTGTCGCATTTCCTGGCGGCGATCTTCCTGTTGATCTCGATGTTCTTCGTCTACCGCTCGTTCTACGGGATGCGGATCGAAGGCAAGTAGTTTCCCTATCCACTGGGAAACAAAAGGCGGACCTGCGGGTCCGCCTTTTTCTTTTGGTACCAGACCGAAAAAATGCGAATTGGTACTTTGCAGTCACCCCACTGTCATATACAATGGCTGCTCGATATCAATTCCGCAGGAGTGATCCTTGTCTGAGAACCTCCAGCCCGTGACCGTCCGCCATGGTGTAGCCATCTGCCCCGTTTGCGAACGCACTGTAGTGATTCGCCTCCAGTCTGACCGCCTCGCGTCAGACCAGAAATGCCCCCACTTCCGCTACGCGGTACAGCACGACCGGTTGTACGGAGTGTTCGCACCGACGGAATTTCCATCCCTTCGGGCCTGAAATTGCCGTAAACTGCGGTTAGAGGAGGAAGTTATGACTTCCATCTACCGCACCCGCATACTCTGGGGACTCGCCGGGTTGTTAGCAGGCGTGATCGCCTCCGTTGCGGTCCTCGTCGTCACTGTTCGCTCGTCCATCATTGACGAGTATCAAAGTTCCCTCTCTTTCCCAGCCACCGTTGATCAAATTGTCTCCAATGCCCAGGCCCGTGGCTGGCGGGTTACCAGCCACCCGCTCGAGCCCACCGGCGAAGCCGCTCTCGAGAAGCACGCCGACCATATCCAGGTGATCCACCTCTGCAACAACAACTACACCGAAGACCTCTTAGCCTTCGGACACAACCGCTCGGTCGCCATGGTACCCAGCACCATCGTCGTCTACCAGCAAGGCCCCGCCGTTCGCGTAGCCCATGTAGACAACGCCGCGATGGGCCGCTTCTTCCGCCGTGAATCGGCCGGCGCCATTCGCGGGGTTCGCAACGACGAGAAGGAGATCTTTGGCTTCCTGGCCAAACGCTAACCGCTGCGTCTGACCAATAGCTGCCAAGCGCTTCCGCCCAGAATCAGCGCGCCGCCCAAGGCGGCCAGCAGGTTGGGCCACTCGTCGTGCATCAACCCCGCCCACACCGGGTTTAAGGCGGGCTCGACCAGGATCAGCAGCGATACCTCGAACGCCGGGACATGCCGTACACCACGCGTGAGGAGGACGTAGGCCAGCCCGACCTGAATCAGGCCCAGGTAGATTACCGCCGCCCAATCCATCGCCGCCGCACCCGCTACGGGTAGCGCCAAAGGCAGGCACAGAACCAAGGCAATCGTATTGCCCAAGGCGACCGTCGCCATGCCCGGTTCTCCCCCCGTGTGCCGCGACTCCAGCCACCGCAACCCACCAATCGTAATCGCCCAGGTCACCGCGCTCAGTACCGCCACGAGGTTGCCCTTCATCGGGTCCGGCGCGGTGGCCGAGGCCCGCTGCTCGCCCACGAAGAACAACACCATGCCCACTGCCATCACAGCCAGCACCAGGAGGTCCCGCCGCGTCACACGTTCCTTCAACAGCCAAGGACTTGCCAACAGCAGGTAGAGTGGCGCGGTGTCTTGCAGGAAGATCGCGTTTGCCGCCGTCGTCAGCTTGTTTGCCGTGACAAAGGCGATCAACGTCAACGCGTAAGCCACTGCCACAACCCAGATACGCCAATCCCCCAGGCGCCGCGCCGCCGGCAGGAACAAGAGAATTGCCGCTGCCGCGATGGCCGACCGGAACGCCGCCACCTGCCAGTTGTTGAAATCCGTCGCTTTGATGGCCGCGCCACCTGTTGAAAACAGTAACGCCGCCCCCAGCACCTGCAATCGCGACCTGGTTACCTTCGACACCTCCCGCCAGTGTCACACGCGCGCTCGCGGGAAGTGAAATACTGAAAGTCTAGATTGCTTTCAGGAGGTATTTTTTCATGCACCAGGGCTCCCGCCTGGCTACTCTTTTCCTGCTCGCGGCACTGGCATTCGGCCAAAACCGCGGCACCATTTCCGGCTACGTCAAAGACGCCACCGGTGGAATGGTCACTTCCGCCCGCGTGACGCTCACCAACGAGCGTACCGGCGAGGTTCGCAATGCCGCCAGTGACACCACCGGCAACTACCAATTCCTGGGCCTGATCTCGGGCTCCTACACCATCGAGGCTGAAGTTGCGGGCTTCAAGCGATTCCGCAATACCGGCGTCATCCTCGAGGTCGACACCAACGTCCGTGCCGACGTCACTCTCGAAGTCGGCGCTGTCACCGAAAGCGTCAGCGTTACCGCTGAGGCGTCGCTCGTCGATACCCGCTCGGCCGAGACCTCAGCCATCATCGACGGCAAGCGCCTCATGGACCTGCCCGTCAACGGCCGCAACGTCTTCCGTCTGGCCTCCACCCTCCCCGGCGTGCTCGGCGTTGTGGCGCCGGACAATACCGACCTCGGCGACTCCCGTGCGGGTCCACGCATGAACGTCAACGGCTCCCGCGCGAATATGAATTACAACCGGTTCAACGGCACGTATTTCAACAATCCGTCGCGGAATACCGGTTTGAATGCACCGCCTCCGGACGCCGTCCAGGAGTTCAAAATTCAGACTTCGAACTTCTCCGCTGAATCCGGCCGCAACCCTGGCGCCAACATTACCATCGTGTCCCGCCAGGGCACCAACGAGTTCCACGGCACCGCGTGGGAGTTCCACCGCAACGACAACCTGAACGCCCGCAGTTTCTTCCAGACCACGCGCCCGCAGTTGATCCAGAACCAGTTCGGCATTGCGGCCGGAGGCCCGATCAAGCGGAACAAGCTGTTTGCGTTCGGCACCTACGAACTGCTCCGCGACCGTCGGCAGGCTGCCACCACCGACGCCTTCCCTATTACGCGCCGCGAAGTGGCCGGCGATTTCTCCCACCTCCTGCCGGGCCGCCAATTGGTGAATCCCACCAATAATCAACCGTTCCCCAACAACCAGATCCCGACGTCGATGTTCGACACGGCGTCCCGCAAGCTGCTCGAGTTCATTCCCGTCGTCGAATCCGGTTCGCTTCAGTCCGTCGGACCCAACCCGCGCAACTCCGAGCTGTTCATGATCCGCACGGACTATATCCTGACGTCCAAGCAGACCCTGTTCGGCCATTACTACCTGAACCAGAATTCGGTTTCCAGCCCGGTGCTCGCCTTCAGCTCGAACATTGCCGGGTGGGCCGGACAGACCCAGCGGCCGCGGTTCCAGAATGCCGGCATCAATCACACCTACACCCTGTCGGCCAATGTGCTCAACCAGATCACCCTCGGCTACACGCGGTCCTTCTCGTTGAACACGCCCACGGTCACGCGACTGCCCCAGGAACTCAACATTCCCGCGCTGCCGGTCTACACCGACGGCGGCTCCCCGCAGTTCCGTGCTGCCGGCCGGTTCAACCTGAACTCCGGCGGACCTGTGAAGTTCATCTCGAACACCTACCAGGTCCAGGAAAATCTGTCGTGGATTAAGGGTCGCCACACCATGAAATTCGGCTTCGAATTCATGGACCTAGGCTTCTTCCAGTCCTTCCTCGGCCCCCCGGCCTTCACCTTCAACGGACAGCGCACCGGCGGCGGCAATGCCGCGCGCGGCGACTCGATGGCCGACTTCCTGCTCGGCACGTATCAGTCGCTGGCGGTTACCAACGGCGTCCGCGTCAACGACGGCGCCAACACCTTTACCAACTTCTACGCCCAGGACGATTTCAAGGTCAACCGCCGGCTCACCCTCAACCTCGGCCTGCGGTATGAGCTGCCCACTCCCTGGGTGGACAAGTACGACCGCATCAATACCGTATTCCCCGTGGCCGGCGTGCGCTCGACCAAGTTCCCCACGGCGCCTCCCGGAATGCTCTTCCCCGGCGACCTCCCGCGCGGCCTGATGCCCACCGACCGCAATAACCTCGCCCCGCGCTTCGGCTTCGCCTGGGACGTCTTCGGCGATGGCAAGACCGCCGTCCGCGGCGCCTACGGCATCTTCTACGACACGTTTAACACCGACACCGTCGCCCAGGAGAACCCTCCCTTCGTCGGCGGCGGCCAGACATTTTTCAATGGTCAAATGGCCAACCCGTTCTCGAGCGTCGGCGTCACCGCGCCTCCCGCCTTCATCGACCCGGCGGCCTTTACGTTCGTCCTGCCCATCAACGGACTCTGGAGCGCCACCACGCCGAACGGACTCCGCACCACCTACATGCAGGAGTTCAACTTCATGATCAGCCGGCAACTGTCGCGCGACTATGCCGTCAACGTCGGCTACATCGGCAAAACCGGCACCAAGTTGATCGCCTACCGGCCCTTCAACGCAGCCCCCTACGCCCCCGGCGCCACCGAAGGCAACGCTCCGCAACGCGTTCCCTTCCAGCCCGGCATCTACGGACCCCAGGGGTATTACCTCGACAACGCCTTCACCTCCGCCTACCACTCCTTCCAGGCCGAGTTGAATAAGCGCTTCTCGAGAGGGTTCCAGTTCAATTCCTCCTATGTGCTGTCGAAGGCGTTGGACTCCTCCTCCTCGTTCACGCTCGGCGGCTGTGTCTCGAACCCGTTTGATATTCGCGCCGGCCGCGGCCGGTCGGATTGGGATCGCCGCCACAACGTCGTCGTCTCAGGCGTCTGGGCCCCGCCCGTCTACCAGCAGCAGCAAGGCCTTCTCGGTCGGATTCTGGGGGGCTGGAACCTCTCCGGCATTTCCACCATTCAGTCCGGACTTCCCGTCACCGTCGTCAATGGCCAGAATCGCGCTCTTGACGGCACCGGTTGCGCCGGTTCGCACCTGTCCAACATCGTCGGCAACCCAGTTCGCGAGCACGCCAATCGCGCCGACATGATCAATAAGTTCTTCGAGACCGGAGCGTTCGCTCTGCCGGCCATCGGAACTTACGGTAACTCGTCCCGCGGCGTCCTGTCCGGACCCGCCAACGTCAACACCGACCTCGCCATCTTGAAGGATGTGAACGTCTCGGAATCGATGCGGTTCCAGTTCCGGGCCGAGTTCTTCAACATCTTCAACCAGGTCAACTTCAGCAACCCCATCGGCTCGATCGCCAACGCCCGCTTCGGCGGAATCACCGGCGCCGCCGCGGGCCGCAGCACCCAGTTGGGCCTGAAGTTCCTCTGGTGATCGGTCAGCGCGTCACGGCCACCCTGTGCGGTCCCAATCCGGGCGGCAGTCTGGCCGGACGCGCTTCCCTCTCATCATGAAGCACCCAGCTTGATTCGCGATTGGCGAAGTACTGTCCGTAGTGGGGGTCATAGCGGACGATGAACCCGCCGGCATCACCGGTCACCTCGGCGTGTAAATAGCCCGTGTATTCGTTGGCAGTCAGGAAGCGCGTGCCGGCGGGCAGAACATTCAAAACGCGTGCGAACCACTGCGGGTCTTTATCGACATCGCGATCATGGAAGGCCAGAAAGAACGGTCCGTCGGGAGTCCACGGCACATCCGAGGCTCTGTATTCGCGGTTGAAGGCCCACGTCGTGCCTTGCACCGCAGGACCCAACTGAAGTACCAGGGCAGGCGACAGGAAGTAGGGCGAGGAGATGCGAGTGAGCCCGAATCCCATGCCTGCGGCGATGCGGGGCGTGTGGGCGGCTGGTGAGAGTGATCCAGCGCCGCCCGGCGGGCGAAGGAATAGGGGACGCACCCGGAAGTCCGCGGCCAGATAGTCGATACTGCGCTGCATGTGATGGCGCTGGGTCGCCGCGGGGATATCCTGCTGCCGCAGGCGGTCGGCGAATTCGTTAAACCAGGCCAGCGACCCCGCGCCATCCAGCGGAGCGTCCCAGAAGGGACCGGGCGGCGAATCCAGGTCGGGAAGAACGTGGGTCCAGCCGTGGCTGTTGATCTCGAAGACGCCTTCGCGGACGCCGAGGTCGAGCCCGCGCTTGGTGGATGTGTAGTCGTGCTTCACACTCGGGTCGAGTTGATCCGGCGTCGCGTTGAGCACCCACGGGTTCAGCACGCGCCTCGTGGCGCGATCGACAAACCCCGTATTCACCACCTGCGTCAGCACCGCCTTGCGTCGCTTCAATGGTTCAATCACGCTGGTCCGGAATTGCTCCTCGGAAAGAGTGCGCAGATGCCAGGTCGGCGAGATGGTCTTCTCGGAGTTCCCGCTGTCGTGCATCTCGATCAGCACGGAGTGGTCGTAGTTGGCATAGAGTAAGGACCGCTGGGTCCACACGAGCGACCGCTTCAGCAGGTTCCGCGCGAACTGTTTGGCCAACTCCACAGTCTGCCGGTGTGCGCCCAGCCAGACCACGCGACCGCCGGAGGGGTACTCGCGCACCGCGAGAAACGGCAGGGAGCCGCGGCGTAGGACGATCTCCGCACCGTCCACGTCCACCTTGTAGCCCGGCGCGATCCCTTCGCCCGGCAATTCGACCCCGCGCGTGACGAAGTGGGGACTCGGGCCGGCGAGCGGTTCGGCCCGGCGATATTCGCTCACATAGGTCAGGCCGGTGAGCCTGGCCATCTCCGGATGGCGGATGCCGTCGCTGAACACAATCAGGTTGAGCGCGCTCTCGCGAACTAATTCGCCGATCACCGCCGCGTCCCCACGCGCCCCGGCCGCCCACAGCACAGTTCCGTAGCGCGGCGCACCGTCGCGTTCGAGCAGGTGATAGCGGTCCAGCCGCTGCTGGTCGAGCCTTAGAATCTCAAACGGCACACCCCACGTTTTCAAAAGGGCCGCCACGACATTCAGTTCACTGCCCCCTTCCAGCACCGTGCTCGAA
>JAEUQD010000967.1 GCA_016789925.1 Bryobacterales bacterium
CGGCAAGACGCTGTACGTGAACGAGACGGTACAGCGCAATGTCTGGGCGTTTCCAATCCGGAAAGACAAATCACTGGGCGAGAAACGGCTGCTGATCAGCTTCCCGGATTTTGGATTCGATGGGATGCGCGTGGATGTAGACGGGAACCTGTACATCACACGGCACGGGAAGGGAACGGTGGTTGTGGTTTCGCCGGCAGGGAAAGTGGTGCGCGAGATCGATGTCCTCGGTAAGCTACCGACCAATATCTGCTTCGGCGGGCCGGATGGGCGGACGGCTTATGTGACGGAAGTGGAGCAGGGGCGGCTGGTGCAGTTCCGGGTGGACAAGCCGGGCCTGGAGTGGAAGCGACTACGCTAGCCACGCGGAACTCGCAGCAGCAGGAATGAGCCCACGACGGCGGCGCATGCCGAGCCCGCAAGAATCCCCAGCTTTGCGAGAGAGAGCATTGGGCTTGCTCCGAAGGCGAGCGAAGCCACGAATAACGACATCGTGAAGCCGATGCCGCCAAGCCAACCCACGCCGTGGATGTGACTCCAGGTGACCGCATTGGGCAGATCGGCGATTTTGAGGCGAACGGCGAGCCAGGCGGCGAGGAAGATGCCGGCGGGTTTTCCGAAGAGGAGCCCGGCAAAGATACCCAATGGAACCGGATGCGTGAGGGATTGGGCGGCGGAACTGTCCAAGGTGACGCCGGCGTTGGCGAGGGCAAAGATGGGCATGATGAGGAAAGAGACCCAGGGATGGAGGCCGTGTTCGAGGCGATGAAGAGGGGGTTGGACGTCTTCAGTGGCCTCTTCGAGAGTATGGAGGGCGCCTTGCTGTTCGTCGTTGGAAAGCAGGCCTGCTTCGGGCTGGGAAGAGCGTTCGAAATGGTGGAGAAGTCCGCGCGCGTGCTCCACGAATGCAGCAGGGTCAATGCGTGTGCGTGAAGGAATAAAGAAAGCGAGAACGACTCCGGCGACCGTCGCGTGGATGCCGCTTTTGAGGACGGCGAGCCAAAGCAGCAGGCCGACCGCAACGTAGGCGATGGGCCACCGGACCTGCAGGAGGTTCAGAAGAGCGAGCACCAGAAGGCACGCGGCGCCGGCGAGTAGCGCTGGGGTGGAGATCTGGGCCGTGTAAAAGACGGCGATGACGAGAACGGCGGCGATGTCGTCGACGATGGCCAAAGCGGTGAGAAAAATGGTCAGGGCGAGGGGGATGCGATTCCCGAGCAGGGCGAGAACGCCGAGGGCGAACGCAATGTCGGTAGCCATGGGAATTCCCCATCCCGCCGATCCAGGGCCCCCCGCATTGAAAAATGTGTAGAGCAGGGCGGGAATGACGACACCGCCGATGGCGGCGGCGATGGGGAGAGCGGCCTGCCGCGGCGAGGCGAGTTCACCGACAAGGATCTCGCGTTTGATCTCCAGTCCAACGAGAAAGAAGAAGATGGCCATCAGGCCGTCGTTGACCCAGAGCAGCAGAGGCTTCGAGAGTTGGGCGGTCCCTAAGCCGATCGTGAACTTCGTCTCCCAGAGAGCAGTGTAGAAACCGCTTAACGGAGAGTTGGCCCAGAGCAAAGCCACAACCGTGCAGGCGAGCAGCAGGATGCCTCCGGCCGCCTTGTTTTCAAGGAAGACCTGGAATGGACGAAGCAGCCGGAGGATGGGGGGAGTAGGAGCGGCCATCTTACTCCACGTTGGCACGGCAAGGGGCAGATCTGCCAATCCCTCGAAGGGATATCAGTGATTGATGATGCGTTTGCGGACGGCGTAAAGAACGATTTCGGCGGTGCTGTGGAGGTTGAGCTTCTGCATGAGGTTCATGCGGTGAGTCTCGATTGTTGAGACACCGATGCCGAGGACGGCGGCCACTTCTTTGTTGGAACGGCCTTCGGCGAGCAACTGGAGAACTTCCTTTTCGCGATCGGTGAGAAGGTCGTAGGAGTCTTCGAGGCCGCGGTTGCGGAGATAGCGGACATGTTCATCGAGCAGGGTCTTGGCAATGGCGGGGCTGAAGTAGCTGTGACCCTGGGCGAGGGCGCGGACGGCGGCGACGACCTCGTTTTCGGCGGAGTCTTTGAGTAAATAGCCGCGCGCGCCGGCGGTGAGGGCGCGCAGGATGTAGGTTTCGTCGGAATGGACGCTGAGCATCAGGACGCGGGTCTGGGGTGAGGCTTTTTGGATCAGGGCGGTGGCGTCGATACCGTTGAGCTGAGGCATGGCGATATCGACGATGGCGACATCCGGGAGCAGCAGTTCGGCCAGTTGAACGGCTTCGCGGCCATTGGCTGCCTCGCCGACAATCTGGAAACTCGGGTCGTCTTCCAGGGCGGAGCGCAAGCCGCGGCGGACAATGCTGTGGTCGTCGGCGAGCAGAACGCGCGTCTCAGGCATGGGGTACCGCCTGGTGTTGGGGAAGGTCGACGACGAGAGTAGAGCCGTGACCTGGCTGGGAGTCGACACGGAACGATCCATCGAGTTCGCGGACGCGTTCCTGGATTCCGAGCAGACCGAGACCGGCGACGGCGTCGGACCGGAAACCCAACCCATCGTCGGCGATGCGGAGGCGGAGTGCGTCCGGTTGGGACGAGAGTTCGATGGTGACGGCGCCCGGTTTGGCGTGACGGGCGCAATTGGTGAGACCTTCCTGAACGATCCGATAGAGTGTGGTCCGGTGGGAGTCGGGCAAGTGGGAGAATGAACCCGCGATCTGAAGAGTGACGCGAATGTTGTGGCGGCGCTCAAACTCCCGAGCTTGCCAGCGGAGCGCGGCTTCGAGACCGAGGTCATCGAGCATGGAGGGGCGGAGGCCCATGGCGATGTCGCGAACAGCGTGCAGGGTTTGTTCGAGCAGGGTGCATGTCTGGTCGACGCGCTGGTCGAGCGTGGCGGGAGAAACACGCTTCAGAGACCGGAGATCCATGCGCAGTCCGGTGAGCATTTGGCCGACTTCGTCGTGGAGTTCGCGGGAGATGGCGCGGCGCTCCTCTTCCTGGGCTTGGACCAATTGTTGGGAAAGGCGACGCAACTGATCTTCGGCCTGGGTCGCGCGGAGGCGTTCGTGCTCCCAGCGGCGCTGGAGCCGGAGGACGCGGAAGATGCTGAAGAGGGCAACGAGAATGCCAAGGACGGCCGTAGCGCCAACCGTGATCCGCAGGAAGCGGCGAAACTCCTCTTCGCGCCGGACGGTGGCTTCGTTTTGCCGATCCAAGGCGGATTCGGTGTAGCTCTGGACCTGCTGGGCGAGGGCGAGGACTGCGTCGCGGCGGGGCAGAATCCGGTCGCGGAGGAAAGAGAAGCCCGTGGCCTGCTTCTGGCGGGGGGTGAGGTCGAGGACGGGATCGAGAGAATCCCAGTAGGCGTGGATTTCAGCTCGTAGTCTACTGAGGTCGCCGGAGGCAGAGGCGGACTCGAGGTTGCCGAGGTGAGTTTCGGTTTGGCTGCGGAGCGCGAGGAGTTCCGCGCGGATCTGGCCGGCGTGGAGTTGTGAGGAGTCGAGGATGTAGTCACGAACGAGGAGGTTGGATACCTGAATACCGGAACGAATCTCTTCGAGGCTGCTCCATACGCGGCGGTACGTGCGGCTCAGTTCCGACAGGGAGGAATACAACTGGCCGGCTTCGCGCAGGGTGGCGAAACCGGAGATGAGTTCGAGGGCAACGAGAATGCCGAAGGCGAGCAGGAGCAGCGGCCAACCGCCCAGAATGGGGGCAAGCCTTGGGCGGACAGTGAGATGGTCGGGAGGGGACATGCTCCGGCAACTACCCCCATCCTAACTGGATGGGCCGGTCTTGGGGGGAGAAGGCGGCCCGAAATCGAAGGTATAGATGTCGTCGAGGCCGAAGCCCGGCTCCATGCGGGCGATGGTGTTGAGATAGCCGGTTCGAATGTCGTACACCCAGCCGTGCACGATCGGGCGTCCTTCCTTATTCCAGGCACGTTGCACGATGGAGGTTTCGGCAATATTGCGAACCTGTTCGGTGACATTGAGTTCGACGAAACGGTCGAAGCGGGCCTGATGGTCGGCGATGGTGTTCAACTCACGCTGATGGATGCGGTAGACGTCCTTGATATGGCGGAGCCATTTGTTGATCAGGCCCAAATCAAGGTGGGTCATGGCGTTTTTGACGCCGCCACAGTTGTAGTGGCCACAGACGATGATGTGTTTGACCTTCAACACCTCGACGGCGTACTGAAGGACGCTGAGCATGTTGAAGTCGGTGTGGATGACCAAGTTGGCGATGTTGCGGTGAACGAACAGTTCGCCGGGCTCGGTGCCGGTGATGTCTTCGGCGGGCACGCGGGAGTCAGAACAGCCGATCCAGAGAAACTCGGGCTGCTGACTGTTGGCCTGGCGGGCGAAGAAGTCGGGGTGGACGGAGAGCTTATCCATCACCCAGGCCTTGTTGCCCATGAGAAGTTTCTTAACGGAGTCCATAGAGATCAGGCCCTTACCAGTTCGGAGGTAGATTCAAAGCGTTTAAACTCGACACTGATTTTCTTGTAGGGAGCGAGCTTTTGGAAGTCTTCGACCACTTCGAAGATGTCGTGATCCACATAGAGGGCTCGGGAGCCGTCGATGATCACGTGTGAACCGGCGGGGATGGCGCGGAGTTTGCTGCGCAGTTCATTCTTGTTCACGAACGAGGCATCTTTGTTGAAACGGAGGAGGTAGTGGTTGTCCAGGCTGACGACGGTGAGAGCGGAGTGGTGATTGGCGCGAATGACGAAGAAGAGTCCGGCAATCAGGCCGACGGTGACCCCCACGAGCAGGTCGGTAAAGATGATGGCGAGGACGGTCACGATGAAGGGGATGAACTGGCCGGGTCCGCGGGCGTACATCGAGCGGTATAGGCCCAAGCTGGTGAGTTTGTAGCCCACAACGATGAGGATGACGGCCAGGCAGGCCAGCGGTGTCAGGTTGAGAAGAGCGGGAATGAGGAGGGTCGCCGAGAAGAGGAGGACGCCGTGGATGAACGATGACATCCATGTGCGGGCTCCAGCGAAAACGTTGGCGGAGGTGCGGATCACGACGCTCGTGACCGGGAGGCCGCCAATCAGGCCGCTGAGGATGTTGCCGACGCCCTGGGCCATGAGTTCCCGGTTGGGCGGGGAAATGCGGCGGTAGGGGTCCAGGCGGTCGGAGGCCTCCAGGGCGAGGAGACTTTCGAGGCTGGCGACAATCGCGAGAGTGAAAGCGACTTTCCAGACAAGGGGGTTGGCGAAGGCCGAAACCGTTGGATGCGTGAACTGGGCTAGAAACTCGGAGAGGGAACTGGGGACGGGCAGGGAGACGAGGTGTTCAGGTTCGCGAATGTAAAGTGACGGAGCGGAGACAGCGAGGAACTGGTTCAGGCCGATCCCGAGCAGAACGACCAGAATTGGCCCCGGGATCAGCCGGAGCATCTTCGAGCGTTTTGCAACGATCCCATCCCAGAACAGGAGGAGAGCCAAGCTCAGGCCGGCGACAAGCACCGCGCCTGGGGAAAATGAGGCGATGCTGGCAAGGATATCTGTGATCGTGTTGTTGCCACCCTGGGAAAGGAAGGCAAAATCGCCCTCGTAGTCGGTGTCACGGCCGAAGGCGTGGGGGATCTGTTTGAGGATGATGACCAAACCAATGCCGGCAAGCATGCCCTTAATCACGCAATTGGGCACGTAGTCGGCAATGCGGCCGGTTCGCAGCACTCCCATGACGATCTGAAAGACACCAGCGAGGACAACGGCGGCGAGGAAGGTTTGGAAGGATCCGAGGGAGGCGATCGCGGCGGCGACGATGACCGTGAGTCCGGCGGCGGGTCCGGAGACGCTGATCTGAGATCCGGACAGGGCCGAGATCACAATGCCGCCGATGACGCCGGCGATGATGCCGGAAAAGAGAGGCGCGCCCGAGGCCAACGCAATCCCGAGGCAGAGCGGTAGGGCGACGAGGAAGACCACGGTACCGGCGGGGCCGTCGTGGCGGAAAAAATTCCCGGAACTCGGTTCCAGGGGGGAGCCGGACGGATGTTCGGGTGGCTGCAATCAAAGACCTCCAAGGCCCAACAGGGATAAAGCGTGCTCGTCCCGCGGTGCAGAACGCCGTGTTCCTAGGGTAAAGGAGGGAGAGAGGAAAGCGATATCCGGCAGATAGGGGATATTGAATATCTCAGAAGTAGCGGCCGAGCCGGAAGAAGATCTTACGCTCGCCCCCTTCGCCGGCAGCGGCGCCAAAGAACAAGACGCCGAGTCCAGTCTCGGAGATCAAGCCGGCAGCACCATCGAAGAAGGGGTTGCGGAGTTGGTTCGGGTAGTAGGCCCGACCGGCCTCGAAGGCAGTGATGAGGTATAGGCGGCCGACGATGGAGGTGGGCTCTTCGCGGATGCGCCGAAGGAGAGCGGCCTGGGTGAAGTAATAGCGATTCCCGATCATCTGGTCGCGGGCGAGGGCGGCCAGGCGGAAGGCTCCTCCGAGAAAGAACGGAGAAAAGTAATTTGAGCCGGAAGCGGAGGTTCCCGCGGCGAAGTTGGCCTGAAAGACATAGTTGCGGTTGAGGCGGGTGGCCCAACGAAGGTCCAGGTCGAGGATTGGAAACTGCTTTTCGGCTCCGGGCGCACTGAAGATCCATTGGGCGTGGACAGCGGCGCGGATACCCTGCGTGGGTAGGACCGGACTGTCCTGTCCTTCGTGGATGAAGCGTGCGCGGAGGCGGGAGGTGGCGCCTTCGAGGCGGCGGAATTCGGACGAGGGGATCGATGCGGTGTTGCTGATCCGGGAGAACTGGTAGCCGAGCCGGTACTCAGTGAAGCGTCCGGCCGCGTAGCCAGCGTCCAGGGCGAGTCCTGCCTCGGTGGAATCAGCGCGGGAGAAGGGCTCGCGGTTGGAGAAGAGGTCGAAGCTGCGTTGGGTGAGGAAGGCCTGCGGGGCGACGAACAGCTTGGAGCCTCTCAGCCGGCGGAAGTATTCGGCATTGAGATAGTCTCGGGTGCCGAGGCCGAAGTCGGCGCGGAGTTCAGCCCCGGGGACGGGCTTGTCGAGGAGGATGAGACGGCCGCCAATGCCAAATTGGATGTCCTGGCCGGAGGACCCATCGAGCTCGATGACCGTATTGAGGAATGGAGGGCCATAGCGCTTCTCCTGAACATCAATGAGGATGCCGGGCCGGCCTTCGCGCTCGATGTAGCGGTAGCGGGCAGATTGGTAGCGGCCAAGACCGGTGAGGCGGGTGAGTTCGCCGTCGAGCCGTTCCTGGTCGAGCCCACCGGCGATGACGGGTTGGAGACGGCGTTCGAGGTCGCGGGCGAGGGGTGGGGTGAGGCCTTGGACGGCAACGAACTGCGGCTTGACACCGGCAGGGCGGCGGCGGGCGCTGGTGCGGTCACGCCAGGCGCGGTAATCGGCATCGGGAATGGAGTAGGCCTGGAGTTCGGCGGCGCTGGCCGCGGCGGCCCGGTAGCCGCGCTCGATGAGGTCGGCGGCGCGTTTGAAGTCGGTGGAGAAGATGCCGTCGAGGTCGGGGAGGAGAGCAACGTCGGCGTCGGTCAAGCTGCGACGCTCATTGGTGGCGATCATGACATCGATGGAGCGATTGACGGCTTCGAGAATGGAGTAGTCGCTTTTCCTGTTGGGAAGCTTGGCGTGCAGGGCGACGGCGATGACAGCATCGGCGCCCATGTCGCGCACGACATCGACGGGGAGATTGTTGACGACCCCGCCGTCGACGAGGACCTGATTGTTGCGGCGGACGGGGGTGAAGAGGCCCGGGATTGCGATGGTGGCGCGGAGGGCAGTAAAGAGGTCGCCGCGATCGAAGACGACCTGGTGCCCTTCGTCGAGATCGACGGCGACGCAACGGAAGGGAATCGGGAGGTCGTTAAAGGACGGGAGGTCGGAGTAGTGGGCGGCGAAACGGGACAGAACAAGCCCGACGCCGTGAGCGGGAGAGAGAGCCGAGGGCGTGCGGAGGCCGCCGCGAAGGCCGAGTTCCAACCGGTTAGGGAAAGCGCGGCGGTCTTCCTTGCGCCGGAAGTGCAACTGGCGGAAGGGGGCGGATGCGAGCAGGGCTTTGTCCCAATCGACGGACTGGAGAAAGGTGCGGATCTCGGTGGCGGAGGCGCCAGTCGCATACATTCCGCCGACCAGTCCGCCCATGCTCGTGCCGGCGATGAAGTCGACAGGAATCCGGTGTTCTTCGAGCCAGGAGAGAACGCCGATGTGTGCGAAGCCAAGGGCGGAGCCGCCAGCAAGGGCGAGGCCGACTTTCGGGCGAGGTTTGAGAGGGGGTAGCGGTTGGGCGAGTAGCGAAAAGGAGAGGAGGGCTACCGCGATGGCTTTCATTCGCCGTATACCGTGACGGTGATTTCGCGGTCGCGGGGACGGTCGTGATCGACACCCATCGCTTCCGAGTATAGCGGCGGCGCGCGAACCGGAGTTCGAGCTAGATTGATACTAAGTCTACAGACTAGGAAAGGAACCTGGTAATGAAGAAGCGATTGGGAGTTCGAACGCTGACGCTGCTTGCGGCCTGCGGCGTGGGAATGGTTCTTGGAGTCATGATCAGAGAATGGCCGCCGCAGATGGCGATGGCGCAGGCCGCCGCGCCGGCGCAGACGCCGCCCAACGATGGCAAGCTGCGGGTGATCATTTTCGGTGCGCACCCCGACGATGCCGAATACCGCGGGGCGGGTGTGGCGATGAAGTGGGCCAAGGCCGGTCATCACGTGAAGCTGGTGTCGACGACCAACGGCGATATCGGCCACTGGCAGATTGCCGGTGGGCCGCTGGCGCAGCGGCGTCTGAAGGAAGTGCAGGAGGTGGCGCGCAAACTGGGTGTCACGGTCGAGGTGGTGGATATTCACGACGGTGAGATCATGCCGACGCTGGAAAACCGCAAGATCATCACGAAGCTGATCCGGCAGTGGAACGCCGACATCGTGATCACCAACCGGCCCAACGACTATCACCCGGACCACCGGTATACGTCGATCCTGGTGCAGGATTCGGCGTTCATGGTGACCGTGCCGTTCTTTGTGCCGGACGTGCCGCCGTTGCAGAAGAACCCGGTGTTCCTGTATACGTCGGACGGGTTTGAGCGGCCGAATCCGTTCCGCGCGGATGTCGCAGTAGGGATCGACGAAGTGATCGAACCGACGCTGGATGCCTTGCTCGTGATGGAGTCGCAGATTCATGAGGGCGGAGCCAACGGGCATGCGGGATTGTTCCCCGACGATGCGGCGGGTAAGCAGCGGCGGCGGGACGAAGTGCGCAAGAGCCTGGCGCGGCGCTATGCGGGCGCGGCCGATCGGTACCGGGCGGCGCTGGTGAAGTTCTATGGCGAGGAACGCGGGAAGGCAGTGAAGTACGCACAGGCGTTTGAAATCTGCGAATACGGCCGGCGGCCCACGCAGGCGGAACTGAAGCAGATGTTCCCGTTCTAAGAATTGGGGCGGGAAGGGGACTGCGCGCGCAGTATACTGAAGGCTCGCCATGCGCTTGACCCGCCGTAGCTTTCTTGGGGCGACGTCTGCCTTTGCGGTGCAAACCGGCAAGGTTCGGCGTCCGCCCAACCTCCTGATCGTCATTACAGACGACCAGGGGTATGGTGATCTGTCGCTGCATGGCAATCCCCACCTACCGACCCCGAACATCGACCGGATTGGCAAAGAAGGCGTGCAGTTTACGCAGTTTCAGGTATGTCCGGTCTGTTCGCCCACGCGTTCGAGTTTAATGACGGGACGGTACAACTACCGGACTGGTGTTGTGGACACTTATCTGGGCCGGTCGATGATGTATCCGGACGAGGTCACCCTGCCGGAGTATCTGGCCAAGGCCGGGTACCGGACGGGCATTTTCGGCAAGTGGCATTTGGGCGACAACTATCCCACGCGGTCGATCGATCAGGGGTTTCAGGAGTCCATTGTGTGCAATGGCGGAGGCGTGGGCCAGCCGTCGGACCCACCGGGAAATAGCTACTTCGACCCCATTTTGCAGCACAACGGGAAGGGCGAGAAGTATCAGGGCTACTGCACGGACATCTTCTTCAACGAAGCCATGCGGTGGATCGGGAAGAACCGGCGGGATCGGTTCTTCTGTTACGTG
Source organism: Bryobacterales bacterium (assembly GCA_016789925.1). Taxonomy (GTDB): domain Bacteria; phylum Acidobacteriota; class Terriglobia; order Bryobacterales; family Bryobacteraceae; genus JADLDI01. The sequence continues at coordinate 10,067 of JAEUQD010000967.1, forward strand.
GCGACGAACGCGCCGCACGATCCACTGACCATCGGCGACGGCTATGTGAAGCCTTTCCAGGAGAAAGGTCTCGACGAGACGACGGCCAAGACCTACGGGATGGTGGCCAACCTGGATGAGAACGTCGGGCGAATGCTGGCGTTTTTGAAGAAGCAGGGGCTGGAACGCGACACGTTAGTGATCTTCATGACCGACAACGGTCCACAGCGGCCCCGTTTCAATGCAGGCATGCGCGGGCAAAAAGGTACGGTGTACCAGGGGGGCATCCGGGTGCCGAGTTTCTGGCGGTGGCCGGGGAGGCTGAAGCCGGAGAAGGTAACGCGGATTGCGGCGCATATCGATGTGCTGCCGACGGTGTTGGAATTGGCGGGGGTGAAGGCAGACGGTCCACGGATGGATGGCAGGAGTCTGGCTCCGTTGTTAAAGGGCGAGGAGGTGGACTGGGCGGACCGCACGCTGTTCACGCAGTGGCACCGTGGGGATGAACCGGAGCTGTTCCGGGCTTGCGCGGCGCGGAACCAGCGCT
>JAEUQD010000650.1 GCA_016789925.1 Bryobacterales bacterium
ACGTCCTGATCGGCGTCGCCGCGTTTTTCCTGTCCGTCTGGTGGGCTATGCGGCCGCAAGCAGGCGCGGCGCGCGCCGACCGTCCTACCGTGGGCGTGATCTGGGAGCGTTTTCCCAAGTTCGTGCTGGGCTTTCTGGCGGCTTCGCTGGTGTTCTCGTTCTTCATGGATAAAGACCTCGTTCGGGAAACCAAGTCGACCATCGGCAGCCTCCGTACGGTCTGGTTCGCGATGGGCTTCGTCTCTATCGGCCTGGAGACCCGCTTCGGCCAGTTATTGGGAATGGAGGGCGGCCGGCCGTTCTTCGCGTTCCTCGGGGGCCAGATCTTCAATATCTTCTGGACTCTGCTGCTGGCCTGGTTGGTGTTCGGCGGCGCCCTGCTATCCTGACAAAGAGCTGTCGCCACTCCTACGATGACCCGCCGCGAGCTGTTGTTTCTTCTGTCCGCGCTTCCACTGACCGCCCAGGATTTCGCCAACGACCCGATTCTCCGGGCGCTCCGCGATGAACTGAACCGGGCGAAAAGCCTCAAGCTCCCGGGTGTGGAATCGCCCTACTACATCGAGTACGGGCTCGACGAAATGGAAGTTTTCATGACTTCCGCCACCATGGGGGCAACCGTCAGAACCAACGAAAACCGGACGCGGGTGCCGCGCATCCAGGTGCGTGTCGGCGACGCTTCGTTCGATAACACGAATTACGTGTTCAGCGACTTCTTCGGCGCCGGACGCGTCGGAGGCATGCGGATTCCCATCGACGACGACTACAGCGTCATCCGACATCATTTCTGGCTGGCCACCGACCGCGTCTACAAGGGGTCGGTCGAGGCGATGGCGCGGAAGCGTTCGGCGCTTCGCAACATCACGCAGCAGGAGAAGCTCAACGATTTCGCGAAGGCCGAAGCCGCCAAGGTCCTTCTGCCGTCGACGAAGATCGTGCGGAAACACGATGACTGGGTGGCCATGACCCGCCGTCTTAGCAATGCGTTCGCCGCCTACCCGAAGGTGACGGGCTCCAGCGTCGAGTTTGAAACCGGCTACTCCACTTCTTACTACATCAATACCGAAGGGACGGAACTGCGTTATCCGGACGACCTCTTCTTTGTCCGGATTCGCGGTGGGGCCCAGGCTCCGGATGGTATGCCGGTCCGTGACGCCGCCGTCTTCCTGTCGCGCACATACGAGAAACTGGCCGATGAAGCGACTCTCAAACAGGGCGTGGCGGCCGTTGCACAGAACGTCACTGACCTGGCCGCCGCGCCCGTCGGCGAAGACTACTCGGGACCTGTGGTGGTCGAAGGAGTTGCGGCCGCCCAGATGTTTGCCCAACTCGTCGGCGCCAACCTGGGCCTTGTGCGCCGCCCTGTCGCCGAACCTGGCCGCAACTTCCCGTTTCCGGAAAGCGAACTTCAGGGCCGATTGAACTCTCGCGTCCTGCCCGAGTGGATGGATGTTGTCGACGATCCGGTCCAGACCTCCTATGGCGGCCAGGAATTGCAAGGTAGCTATCCGGTGGACATGGAAGGCGTAGTGCCTAAGCCGGTCACCGTGATTGAGGGGGGGACGGTCAAGAACTTTCTGTTGACACGCCAGCCGGTTCGTGGTTTTGAGGGCTCCAACGGGCGCGCGCGCCTTCCGGGCAACTTCGGGGCGAAGGCGGCAGTGTTCAGCAATCTTTTTGTCCGCGCACGGCAAACCGTGCCCGCGCCCGATTTGAAGAAGAAGCTGCTCGAACTGGTGAGCCAGCGGGGCAAGGCGTATGGGATTCTGATTCGCAAGCTCGACTTCCCGACGGCGGCGGCGTTCGACGAGTTGCGCCGGATGTCGGCATCGTCGGGCCAGCGGGGAGAACTGCGGATTCCCGCACTGCCTCTGCTGGTCTACCGCGTCTATC
>JAEUQD010000654.1 GCA_016789925.1 Bryobacterales bacterium
CTTTGTTTGACGCAGTCGCCGCATCCTTCACATACTTCCTGGTGGATAAACAGCCTGCGAGTTGGTTCCTCGTACTTGCCGCGAGAGCGTGCACGACGTTTCTCGGCGGCACACTCCTGGTCATAGATCAGGACTGTCACACCGGGGGTCGTTTCGAGTTCACGCAGGGTTTCTTCCAGGCGCATGCGGTCGCGAACTTCGGCGTTCCGGGCGAGTTCTCCGGGGTCGGGATAGCGCCGCACATCTTCCGTAAGAATCACGATGCGCTTGACCCCTTCGGCTTCCAGCTTGCGGGTCAGAGCCGGGACGGGCAACGCGCCCACGGCGTCCTGGCCACCCGTCATGGCGACGTGGCCATTGTAAAGAATCTTGTAAGTGATATTGACACCGGCGGCAACGGCCGCCTGAATGGCCATCTGCCCGGAATGAAATAGTGTGCCGTCACCGATATTCTGGAAGATATGCCGGCGCTCGACAAATGGCGCCATGCCGAACCAGGGCGCGCCCTCGCCGCCCATGTGGGTGGCGAACAAGTAGCCGCGGTTGGCATCTTCCATTAGAAATCCCATGCCGTGGCAACCAATACCGCCGCCGGCTACCTGGCCTTCGAGCACGAGCGTGCTCCGGTTGTGGGGGCAGCCCGAGCAGTAATTCGGAGTTCTTGCCAGCATCAACTCGCGGGGGCGGCGGTGAATGGTGTCCAGGTGGTGCGCCCGCGCGGCAAACTCTTTTACCTCTGGAAAGATGTGCGCCAGAGAGCGCGCAATGAGATCAGGATCGAGTTCCGAGGTGGCCTGGAGCAGCGTACGGCCCTGGTCGTCATATTTGCCGGCGATCAGTGGACGTTGCGGCGAGTTATAGAGGGCTTCGCGCAATTGCAATTCGAGGAAGCTTCTCTTTTCCTCGATCACAAAGATACGGTCCAGCCCATCCGCGAACTCACTTACGAAATTGGGCTCCAGCGGATAAGTCATGCCGAACTTGGCGATGCGGATCCCAAAACGCTCAAAGTCGTCCTCCGCCAAGCCCGCATCGCTCAGCGCCTGCATCAAGTCGTAGTAATATTTTCCCGCCGTGGCAATCCCTGTCCGCGCCCGCCGCGCTCCCTGCCAGCGATTGATCGGATTGAGCTTGGCGAACTCGAGGACGGCGGGAATGCGGCGGACGTTGGCTTCGTATTCCAGAGCTAGTGCGATTCCCGGCACCAGGCGCGGGTCGGTGTGTTTGCGGTAGCCTTCCGGCTCGCGAAAACGGATGCGGTCCTGGTCGACGATTGCCGTGCCGCCCCCGTCGCAGGTTTGCGTGAGCAGTTTCATCGCGCACCAGGCTCCCGAGAACCTCGAGAGCGCGATTCCATAAAGGCCGAAGTCCAGAATTTCCTGAGTGTTACCGGGAAACAGGATCGGAATATTGACGTTATACAGAGAGATGTCACTTTGGTGCGGAATCGATGACGACTTGCAGGGATGGTCGTCCCCCGCAAGCACCAGCGCGGCCGACTTCCCCGGCGATCCGCAGAGGTTGGCATGCCGCAAAACGTCCCCCGAACGGTCCACGCCGGGCCCTTTCCCGTACCAGATCCCGACGACACCGTCGACCTTTGCCTTGCCGCGGTCGCCGAGAATCTCGAAAATCTGGGCTCCGAACACCGCCGTGGCGGCCAAGTCCTCATTGAGGGCAGGCTGGAAGTGAATGTTGTGCTCGCGCAGGAACTTCCGGGCCCGAGCCAAGGCGAAATCGTATCCCCCCAGCGGCGAACCCTCGTAACCGGTGATGTAGCAGCCCGTCGCCAGTCCATTGGCGCGGTCCCACCGCATCTGGTCGAGGGGCAGCCGCACCAACGCCTGGATGCCGGTCAAATACACACTGCCGTGGAGTTGCGAATACTTATCGTCGAGGGTCAATGCTGTCATCCTACCTTGGAATGAGGAGAAGAGGTGATTTGACGGGAGCGGGAGCCATCCTGTAATCTCTAGTAGGATTTAGGAGATTGCGTTTGGTGAGCCCTCTCAACATCTCAGTCAAGGGCGAGTATGCCCTGCTCGCGCTTCTCGACCTTGCCACTCAGCGACCGGGCGAACCCATCAAGATCGCGTCGATCGCCCGCCGGCAGAAGATCCCTCAGAAGTTCCTTGAACTGATCCTTGCCGGGTTAAAACAGGGCGGTTTTGTCGAGTCACGGCGGGGCGCCGATGGCGGGTATCTGTTGGCGAGGTCTCCGGAGAATCTGTATGTGGGAGAGGTATTGCGCTACATGGAAGGCGGGCGGGGCAACAAGGGCGGCCTACGCCGCAAACCAGACTCGCCGTTCAGTGAACTATGGCGCGACGTCGACAGCGCGGTTTCCAATATCCTCGATCACAGAACGTTTGCGGAAGTAGCGCGAACGTGGAGCGACAAGCAGTCAAAGTATATTCCCAATTGGGACATCTAATTTTGTTCTGGAGGTATTCTCGTGATTTACGCCGACAATTCGTTGAGTATCGGTCGCACCCCGCTGGTGCGGTTGAACCGCGTCACTCAAGGTCTACAAGGTCATGTTTTCGCCAAGATCGAAGGACGCAACCCCGCCTACTCGGTCAAGTGCCGCATTGGCGCTTCGATGATTTGGGACGCCGAAAAGCGCGGTGTACTGACACCCGGCAAGGAACTGATCGAGCCCACGAGCGGAAACACGGGAATCGCGCTGGCCTTTGTGGCGGCCGCGCGCGGCTACCCCATCACGCTCACGATGCCCGAGACGATGTCGATTGAGCGCCGCAAGGTGCTCAAAGCGTTTGGTGCGCGCCTGGTGTTGACCGAGGGTTCGCTCGGCATGAAGGGGGCCATCCAGTCCGCCGAGCAGACCGCTGCCGCTGAACCAAACAAGTACGTGTTGCTCCAGCAGTTCAAAAATCCGGCGAATCCGGCCATCCATTTTGAGACGACGGGGCCAGAAATCTGGAACGACACCGAAGGAAACATCGACGTGCTTGTCTCAGGTATCGGGACCGGCGGCACCATTACCGGAGTTTCCCGCTACATCAAGCAGGAGAAGGGGAAGAACATCGTCTCGGTCGGCGTGGAACCGGTGGCCAGCCCGGTAATATCCCAGCACCTAGCCGGGCAGTCGCTCAAACCGGGACCTCACAAAATTCAAGGGATCGGAGCGGGCTTCATCCCCGACACGCTCGATCTCTCCGTGGTAGACCGGGTCGAAACGGTCACTAACGAAGAGTCGATCGAGATGGCGCGCCGTCTGGCTCGTGAAGAAGGCATTCTCTGCGGTATTTCCTGCGGCGCAGCAGCAGCAGCAGCAGTCCGCATCGCCGGCCAGCCGGAAATGAAAAACAAGAATATCGTCGTCGTTCTTCCGGATTCCGGCGAACGCTATCTAACTTCTGTGTTATTTGAAGGGATGTTTAACGATTAATTCGAGAGGAGTAGCGGGCGCCAGATTGGGTGATGAGGGGTGAAGGCGCCCGCTGTCGTAACGGGGATGTAGTAGTAACGCTTCCGAGGGTGGGGGCGTTACTATAATTAAAATAATTTAATTAAAATTCCAGTCCTCTCTCATTAGCCCCGACGCGACCACCTCGCCCCCCTCGTTCAAGACGCCCCAATCCCCGATCCGTGCGTACAGAAGCGCATTGGTTCCCTTGAATTCCTTCTCCCCGAACGTGTGCCCCGTGTTGAGCACCACGTAACGCTTCCGGTTCAATGGATTGGGGTAGATCATCACAAGGGTGTGCGTCCGCGCATCGAAGGTTTGTCTACCCACCTTGATCGTTTTTCGGTCCCAGCGCACCGGCAAATCCTTCATCACTCGTCCCATCACCTGGTTGGACCATGGTTCACCAAACAACACAAGGTTGCTATCGCGAATCTGATCCGGCGTCAGTTCGCTGTCGGTCACCTCGCGCACGTCCGCCCGCAGGTACTTGGCGTATTCTTCGCGAAATCTTGTCAGTCGCCTGCTTTCGGCTCCGGCGGGTTTCACAACAACAAAGGACTCCATGAATGCGTCGTCAATCGGTCCCTGGAGTCCGTGCACCTTTCGCAGCCCGTTCTGTCCGCCCTTGTCTGCCTCCCAGCGCCCCTGGCGGCGGACATAAACGCCGCTGGGCGACGACACTTCCTGCCCGTCCAGACGCACGCGCTTCGGCGAACCGTCCAGCCGGAGTAATGCCACATTCCTGGTCGTGACGACGACGCCCTCGGTTGACCGCATAGCCATCACTTCGGTGCGCTCGTAATGCTTTTCCAGGCCTTCCACCGTAACCCAAGCGCACCGGTTGTAACGCGTGGTGTAGGTGACAAACTGGATTTCGTCCTGATCCTTGCGCGGCAGGTGTGATTCGAGGAATGCCTCCGACTCCACACGGCTGTCCGGATGAAAGCGGTGCCCCATCTGCGGACCCACGAGGAACAGCGCACGCCAGGGGGTCCAGTTCACGCCTTCGCTCTTCAACTGTTCCTGAATGTTGACGGATGCGCGGAGTTGCGCGTCCAACTCGCCGCCGTAACCCACCGTAGGCACGTTGAACACGTTGCGCGCATAGTCGATCGCATCGTAAATGCGCAGCATAGCGCGGACATGCGGATCGAGGTTCACCTGCTTGGCATATTGAATAGTCTCTGTGAAACCGGCGCCCGCTTCGATCCCGGCCCAGTCGCTGGGGTAGTGCAAGCCGATGTGCCAGGCACCCGCACCTCCCATCGAGAAGCCGCGCAAGACGATGCGGTCCGGATCGATCCGGTAATGGTGCTTCACCGCCTCGAGTGCTTCGAACACGTCCGCCTCGCCGGACCAGCGGTAGGCGTTATTCGTTCGTCCAAATACGTGCAGTTCGATCCGGTCCGTGTAAAGGTCCGGGGTGCGCGGCTGTTCGTGCCCGGCCAGGAAGCTGACCTCGCTCAGGGTCGCGTTGCGTCCATGCAAGACGAGATCGAGCCGCATCGGAGTCCGCCCGTCATAAGCAGCCGGAATCACTACGGCATACGGTTGCAGACCGTCGTCGACACGGGAGCGGTACGCGCGCGGCACGTGCCCCTTGCGCGTAGTCCACGGCGCCTGTCCCTTTTCCAGAGAGCGCGCCCGGTCGAGTCCTTTCGCAATCACCACGCGGGCGAACCCGACGTAGTTGCGGTTGTAAATCTCCTCCGGGTAGCGCAGCATCCAGGCGAGAGCCTTGTGATAGATCTCGACGTCAGCCAGCAGCGCGGCATCGTGCTGCTGGGCCCGGATGAGGGAGATGCGCTTGCCCAGTTCGGTGATGCCGCCGATGATTTCGGCCTTCTCATCCGCGGTGAGTTGATGAGGAGGCGGCACGGGTTTGGGCGCCTGCGCGGAGAGGAGCACGGCAATCCCGAGGAAACCAACCAAGGTACGCATCTCCAAAGCGTCGCATATCCGCTATACTGGTTGGAAATGGCGCTATCGTCTAAGGGTTAGGACGAAGCCCTCTCAAGGCTTAAATACGGGTTCGAATCCCGTTAGCGCTACCATCGTTTCCTCTGCAACTCGGGCTGCCGGAAGTTGTCAATCCGCCTTCAGGAATTTATCAAACCAAGCGATGGTCCGAGCCCAGGCATCACAGGCGGCCGCGGCGTTGTAGTTGGGACTGGTGTCGCTGTGGAAGGCGTGGCCGGCCCCTTCGTACACCACCATTCCAAACCGCTTCTGCTGCGTGATCATTTCGTTGGCCGCTGTCAGCAACTGCCGCGTCAGGGCGCGGTCGCGCTCGGCGTATATGGCCAACACCGGGGCTTCGATCCGTGCAATGTCCTGCGCGGCGGGTGGGGTCCCGTAGAAGGGAACGGCGGCCCGCAGTTCCGGCACATTGACGGCGAAATCCCAGACAGTGGCGCCACCCGCGCAAAAGCCTGTGATCCCAATCCGGTCATGCCGCACCTGGGGCAAGGATTTGATGTAGGCCAGTCCTGAAATGAAATCGGACCGCCGCTCAAACACCGTGGTCCGGTTATAGGCCTGATTCTGCTGCGTGGGCTCGGGGAAATTCTGGATGCCGCCCTGCCGCGACAACAGATCGACACTGAGCGCCACATAGCCGGCCCGGGCCGCGCGGCGGGTCACGTCCTTGATGTGATCGACCAGTCCGCGATTCTCGTGGACGACGAGGATGCCCGGCAACGCGTCGCGCATTTCCCTGGGATAGGCGAGGTGTCCGAACAGCCTTGTGCCGTCCTCGCCGACAAACGTCACGTCCTGGGCCACCAGATCCGGAGCATCCAGTGGAACGGTGACCCCGGCCGGACATGCAATGGCAGACTGCGCCTGTAAGTCCTCAAAACCCGCCAGCGCGGCGATGGCGGCCGCCACACTGCCGGTTCGGCGGGCGACTCGCTTCACCAGACCGCGACGGGTAATGGCTCCGTCCACATACAAATGGACCAGTTCATGAATGGGATCATGATTATCGTGCATTCTGCTTAGCCTCCCTATCAAGCGAGAGATTCCACGATGCTAACGCACGAATCGAATTAGTTGAGAGTTACGCTTGTGAAATTTTCTATTTTTCGGCGACAAAGACCCGGGACGGATAGCCCGTTTGCCGCACCTGGCGGAGGGTCTTCATGCGGAAGTCGCAGGCGCGGATCATCTGGGGTACGCGCTCATCCACCTGGCGCCCCCAGAACGCCGGCGCTACCGACCCCGCTACCTTGTAGATCTTGTTGAACACATCCGCGTTTTGCCCGATGCAGACGAGAGTGAAGGTTCCGCGCGGCCGCAGTACGCGGTGAAATTCGCTCAGCGCCAGCATGATGTCTTCGCGCGACAGCAACTCCAACAGATAACAGCACATCACGGCGTCGAAAGTACGATCGGGAAACGGAAGGTACCTGGCGTCGACCGCGTGGCAATGCGTCCGAGACCGCGGAAAATCGCGGCGGACCTGTTTGAGCGTCCGGGCCGCCATGTTTGGCGAAAGGTCCAGACCGACCGTCTCCCCAGAGCCGTTGGCCTTCACCAAGCGGCGGAACATCTCGCCGCTGCCCGTGGCGACTTCCAGTACGCGCATACCGTCGCGAATGCCAGACAGTTCCAGCGCCAGCTTATGGGCGCGAGAGTGGAAACAATAGGTCGACAGCGGGTATATCTTAGAAACGACGTCGTATACGCGCCGC
>JAEUQD010000657.1 GCA_016789925.1 Bryobacterales bacterium
TGGAAGAAATGCGCGGGCTCGCGGAGGGTGCGCGAATTGAGTTGGCCGATGCCATGGCGTGCAACATCCGTGGGTTGCCGGCGAAGGCGGAAGAGGGCTGCACGGCGTACGTCGTCAGCCGCGAGGGGACGTCGGATCGCGGCATTCTCGCCGGGCAGAACAGCGATATGGACAACAATGTCCCGCCGCTGGCTTATGTTCTGCACTTGCAGCCCAAGGACAAGCCGGAAGTGCTGATCTGGAGCTTTGGCGGCATGATCGGCTATCACGGGATGAACAGCGCGGGCGTGGCGCATTTTGCGAATGCGTTGGGCGGCGGACCGGCGGGAAAATTCGCGATGCCGCACTATCCGGTGAAGCGGATGATGCTGGAGTGCACGACGCTCGATCAGGTGGTGGATCTGTTGCGCAAGATTCCGCTGGGGTCGAACGGGAACTATGTGTTGTGCGATGGCGCGGGGCGGATTCTGGATGTGGAGGCGACGACGGCGGGCCCGGAGATCATTCGGGACAATGGCGCGGGGTTCCTGGCGCACACGAATCACTTCTTGTGTCCGCGCTACGCGAGCAAGCCGAATTACGAGAAGAGCTGGAAGGACTCGTTCCCGCGCATCGACCGGATGAACGAGTTGCTGAAGGCGCGCTACGGGTCGCTGAGCGTGGCGGATTTGCAGAGTTTCCTGCGTGACCATTCCGGCAAGCCGACGGGCATTTGCCGGCACGATGGGAACAGCCGGACGGTGGCGTCTCTGATTGCGGAACCGGCGCGGCGGCGCATGCATGTGGCGGCGGGGAATCCCTGCCAGAGCGAATACGTGACGTATTCCTTGTGAGGTTGCAATGAACCGGAGAGATTTCATGAAGCGCGGAACTGCACTGGCGTCGTCGGCGGCAGCGGCCAGGGCCGACATGTCGGCGGCGCGAGCCGATTTCCCGTGGGCGGGCAAACAGACCTATCTGAACACGGCCACCGAGCACCCGCTCAGCGTGCACACGACGCGGGCGATGGAAGAGTATCTGCACGCGTTGACGCATGGTCCGGACGCTGCGCGCGATAAGTTTGAGAACGGCCGGCTGATGAAAGAAGTGAAGGAGATGTTCGCGCGGCTGATCAACGCAACGCCGGGCGAGATCGGCTTCACGCCGAGCACGCAAACGGGCGAGAACATCGTGATCGAGGGACTGGATATCGAGGCGGCGGGCGGCAACGTGGTGACCAACGATCTGCACTACGGGGGCAGTCTGCTGAACTACGAGAACCGGCGCAAGGGCGGCATGGACGTGCGCGTGGTGAAGCATCGCGACTACCAGATGGACATGCGCGACCTGGAACGCGTGGTCGACAAGAAGACGAAGCTGATTGCTATCGCGCTGGTGTCGAACGTGAACGGCTATGTGCACGACGTGAAGGCGATCAGCGACTTGGCGCATGCGCACGGGGCGTATCTATACTGCGACGTGATCCAGATGGCGGGCGCGACGCCGATCGACGTGAAGGCGATGGGGATCGACTTTCTGGCTTGCTCGGCCTACAAGTTTCTCCAGGGCGGACGGTTCGGATACCTGTACGTGCGCGAGGACCTGCAGGGCACGGCGCTCAAGGCGAAGCTGTTTGGCGGACGGAGCACGCCCACCGGCGCGTCGCGGTACGAGATCAGCACGGTGAGCCATCTGGGCTGCGTATGCCAGCATCAGGCGCTGCAATATATCCACGCCATCGGCGTCGATAAGATCGCTGCACACGCGCGCCCGCTGATTGATCGGCTGATGAAGGAACTGCCCGCCGCGGGCTACCCGACGATCACGCCGAAGGGTAGCCCGAGTTCGATTGCGAGCTTTCAGATGAAAGACGCCGCGGCAGTGCGCGCCAAGTTCAAGGCGGCCAACGTGATTGTCACCACCGGCGGCAATATGCGGGTGTCGGTTTCGGTGTTCAACACTATGGCCGATGTGGACCGGCTGATCGCGGCGCTGGCGTAGCGGTCAACGCCAGTAGCCGGAGATCCAGATGTGTCCGCCGCGGCGTGGGGACCAGTAGCCGGGCACCCAGGCGGCACCCCGGCGAGGCGGTTTGGCCCAATAGCCTTTGCGCCAGTGGTACCGATTGCCACGCCATTGGTAATAGCCGGGAACCCAGGCATAACCGGGCCGGACCTGCATCACAACAAGCTCACGTGGCGGAGGGGGCGGACCGAAGTGGACAAAAACCTCCGCCGCATCCGCGGTGGCCGCCGATAGAGCAAGGGCAAGAATGCCTAGGGGGAGTAGTTTTTTCATTTTGATGTGACCTCCTGGCCACCTGGGAGCACGTCCTTTGCCAGGGGCTAAGTCATTGATTTCCGTGGGATGGTGGGAGGGAGGAAGTGGCCGAAAACCACCACAGCGCTCGGCTTCCACCAATTGCTCTCCTTCGTCCGTTTCTGCCAACCCACTGTCCACCGAGATTTCCAGACCGGATTCGTCAAGATAGAATGGTTCGGCGTCGTCCTCCACTGAATGCACGGGCGTAGAATCGAGTTGTGTCCAGTGCTTCCGCCACCAGCGCCTGCCTCGCGCTGCTTCTGGGGGTAATCTGCTCTGCCCAAATCGATCCCGGCGGCCCACCCGGCTCATCGTGCGGCCCGAATGGCCTGGAAGCCTTTGTGATTCCACCCTTTCCGGCAGCCACGCCTGGAGGTCCCACCCAGATGGCACTCGTTTTCCGGAACTGTACCGACCGACCGCAGCAGATATCAGGTGTACCGACGGTCAAATTCTTCCTCTCCGAAGCCGGCGCGGGCAGGTTAGAGGCCAGTGGAGAGTTGCCGATTCGGTTGGCCTTCGACTACTTCCAGCCCGGCAATCCGGAAGATGAGAAGCGGCGCGCACCCGTCGCTCTGAATCCGGGAGAGAGTGCCCACGTACTGCTCGCATATTTCGGCCGGCCACCTGCCCACTCTGTGTACGCTTCAGTGCCCCAGACACGGTTGAGCGAAACCCCGGACTCCTGTTATACGGCCGATGTTCTCACTCACGAGTCGTTTCCTATCACTCGAGCGTTCCGCGCGTACATGCGCCTCTGTGGCAGCGTCTACGTGTCCGAGTATCGTCGCGGTCTGCCGGTACGCGGAGAGCGCATCCGTCCCGAATTCCTGGGAACCGCCCGGCCAGACAGCCCCGGTTCCGAGGTAACCGGGCCGATGCTGGCTTCGTTCCCGCTCGACAAGCAATTCGATATCGGACTTCGTAGTTGCGAAGCCGAAGACTTGGATATCTGGTATACGCCTCCTGATCGCAGAGTAAACCCCGCCGCGATGATCATTCATTTTCAAAATATCTGGACGCACTCGTGTGTCATGTTCTACAGGCCGGGGGTCGAGTTCATCAAGGGTCAGCTATATGACAGGGCGAACGTAGCATTGGAGCCGCAGCAGACCAAGCCGAATCTAATCCTGCCGCCGAGCGGTCGAGCAGCGGTGACACTCCGATTCAACACAAGCCGCTATCCGCAGTGGGCATGCCAGGAGACAAGCGGACTCATGGTTTTCAGAGACACGATCATCCGTTGGAGCGATCCACTCCACATATGCTCCCGAGTCGAGGTTACGGCGATCTCCCCAGAAGGATTCGAGACAGACGAAGCTTCGGGAGCCGACGGCAGAGTCTCTCTCAAGCTGACGTCGGACAGGACTCTTTACTACGATGGTGAGCGGGTTCCCTTGCAGGTTAGAGTCGAGGGCCCGGCGGAATCGCTGCGGGTCGACAGCCGCTCTTGTGTCAACCTGGTTCAGCGCTCTCGCAAACCAGGAGGCTCAACTCGCTACGATCCCATTCTTGGGCCGGCTAGCTGCAATGCTTCGGGCGGCGAAGCGCCGGGATCGAGCCGTGTCGTCGAAATGGATTTCGACGCGAGGCATCAGAGTGGACATGGAGAACACAGAATCGATCTCGCCTATGTGCCGCCGCCGGAAGCGGAGGGGGATGCCCTTTTCGCTAGATCGAATACCCTACACCTCACAATCGCGGATGCTTCACTGATTGCGAGAATTTGGGGTCCGCTGACCAAAGGCGTGGCAGCCGATGTCACGCTTGACTTCGACAGGTACGCTCTCGGCCAAGACGTATCCCTACACGTTGCCCTGAAAGACTTCGACTCAGAAGTCAAGATTTATGGGCTGGCGAACGAATGTGCCAGTTACGTTCGGGTCGAAGTGCGGCATGCCGAAGGACTGCCCTTTGGCAGGTTGGCCCCAAAGGTCACCAGGATTTGTATGGGCAGTAGGAGTCCGGGCGTTGTCGAGTACCCGCGAGGCAAAGTCGTCACCCGGGAACTGACCCTCAGGAATCTGGGTTTGCTTCCTGACCGCCCGGGAGATTACACCGTCACCGCGTTCTGGCCGGTATACGACTGCCAGTTGTGTGCCGCGGACGCCAGCCCTTATGCAGTCGCTACTTCGGGACCAAGGCCCTTTCGAATCATCGCCCGCCCTTGATCAATCGTCCCCTGCGGCAAGACTCAGGCCCGCAGCGGATGACGCCACTCGGAACTCAACCAGAAACCAGCTTCACGGCGAAGGCGCGGACATCTGCCTGGCCACGAGCAAGTCGATCTCGCCGCGATGGTCTTCATAGTAGGCGAGGCGCTCGTAGATCTGAGATCTGGTCAGCTCCGGGAAACAATTTGTCCGCACCGTTTCAATCGTTTCGCCGTTCTGAAGCAGGCCGATGACGTCGTGCACGGCAATCCGGGTTTTCTCCACGATGGGGTTGCCGCCGCGCACGCCCGGCGAGCGGACGATGCAACGCCAGGTTTCCGAAACCGGATTCATTACCTGGATGATACAGCCTCAGTGAACGGCATTGCGTCAGGTCCAGGTTTTCTTCGCCTGGTCGACGAGGCTGGCGCCGGAGTTGCGGTAGTAGCGGTAGGTTTCGAGGGGGAAGCGTTCGACGCGGAAGTGCTGGCGGGCGGCCTGTACCAGTTCGTAGTCCTTCCACCAGACGGTGCGGTCTTCGACGAAGCGGCAGGTGTCGAAGACATGGCGGCGGGCGAAGATCGTTCCCATCACGACGCACTCGGAAGCATGGATGAAGCCGGCGCCCTGGTCCATGTCGGGGACGAAGGCGTCTTCGGGACGCGAGACGATCACTTCGAGTCCGCCCCAAAGCAGGTCCACCGCGGGGTTCGTCTCCAGGTAAGCGACGTGGGTGGAGAGATGGTTGGGGAGGTATTCGTCGTCGGCATCGAGGAAGGCGATGAACTGGCCGGTAGCGCGGTCCAGGGCGGTGTTCAGGGCCGCGCCCTGCCCGGCGTTGGCCTGGCGGACGACGGTGACGCGCGAGTCGTGGGTGAAGGTGGCCAGCACCTGGGGGGTATCGTCGGTGCTGCCGTCGTCGACGATGACGTGCTGCCAATTGCCGAACGTCTGGCTACGGAGGGAAGTGCAGGCGCGGACGAGGGTGTGAGCCGAGTTGTAGGTGGCGGTAATGACGCTGACTACCGGCCCGGGCACGGTTTAGTGGCCGGAGGAGACGGGCGCCGGTTGAATTTTGACGGGCTTGGCGTTGGGCGGCAAGGAGACGAGCATGTCCTCCTTGCGCATGATGAGAGTCGAGGTGTCGTAGCTGGCGAGTTCGAAGCCGTGGCCATGAGTGATGGCATCGGTGGGGCAGGCCTCGACACAGTAGCCGCAGAAGATGCAGCGGGTGTAGTCGATGTTATAGACGGAGGCGTAGCGTTCGCCGCCACTAACACGGACCTGGTCGGTGTTTTCGGTGGCTTCGATGTAGATGCAGTCGGAAGGGCAGGCCGCGGCGCAGAGGAAGCAGGCCACGCATTTTTCGAGGCCGTATTCGTCGCGCTGGAGTTCGTGTTTGCCGCGGAAGCGTTCCTGGAAGTTGGGCGGAACGTCGGGATAATCCTCGGTAATGGTGGGCTGCACCATCTCCTTGATGGTGATGCCGAGGCCTTTGACAATCGCGGCGCCTGACTTGAAAACTTCGTTAATCATCTTTGGAGTCTTATCTTCCCTAGTTTACCTATTGTGTTGCCCGCACCCGGCCCGGGGCGTTAATTCTTTGAACCTCAACCCGGCTTGAAGGCGGGAACCGATTCGTCAGGCTCGAACGTGGGCACGTGGAACCGGTCGCCCAGCGACTGAAGGTCGGCTTTCGAGAAGCCGGACCACGAATGGGAGATCCTGCCGTCCCGTTCGATCACAAAGAGAGAGGGCACGTGGGTAATGCCGTAGGCATTGCTGACCTGGTAACCGTCGTCTTCGCCGTCGATCAACGACTGGGGGGCGGAGCCAAACTGCTTCTGAAAGGCTCGGGTGATGGCGGCGGCGTCCTGAGAGACGCCGATGATACGGAGACCTTCCGGCGAGCCTGCCTGCGCCAGGCGATCGAGGTACGGAAAAATCATCTGGCAGATCGGGCAAGAGGTCTTAAAGAAGGCAAGGACCGCGGGACCGCCGTTCAAGAGGGCATCTAAAGACACGAGTTGGCCAGAGGTGTCGCGTAAAGAGACATCCGGTGCCCGTTCGCCAGCCCGCAGCATCTGAACTTTAGTTTAGCAACCTGGCGAGTTGTTGAGCCGCGATGAGGAGCGGATCCCAGACGGGTGAGAACGGAGGAGCATAGGCCAGATCGAGGGATGCGAAGTCGTCGAGGAGCATGCGGCCGGTGAGGGCGGAGGCAATGACGTTGATGCGTCCTTCGACGCCGGATTCGCCGATGACGGAACCGCCCAGGAGGCGATTGCTGCGTTTGTCGGCTACGAGGTGGACGGCGGTGGGACGGCCGCGGAAGTAGCGGGCGCGCTCGCGGGCGTCGATCCAGACCTCGACGGGATCGAAGCCTTCCTGGCGAGCCTGATGGGCGGACAGTCCGGTGAGGGC
>JAEUQD010000773.1 GCA_016789925.1 Bryobacterales bacterium
CCTTGCCGCCCCAGTCGGCGAAGATCGCGGTTTGGAACGCCTGGTCGCGGCCCGCCGAGCCCCGGTAGTTGACGTTCAGGACCGCATAGCCATGAGCGGCGAACAGGTGGCGCTCGAACTGAAAGGCGTGGGCATCCTGGCCATTGGGTCCGCCATGAATGCGGAGGAGCAGGGGAAGTTTTTGATCCGCCTTGTAGGCGGGCGGGAGTGTGAGCAAACCGTGCACCTGCGCTTTGTCAGGAGTGGAGAAGCGAACCTCACGCGTTTCGCCAAGCTGGATTTGTGGGAGCCAATCGCTGTTGTGCGCGGTGAGGGCGCGGAGCGTACCATTTTCGACGGCATGGATTTCCGGCGGAACGTTGTCGGACGCCGCCAGCAGCGCCGTGTGGCCACCCGCTTCGTGAAGGGCGGACACCACGAGCTTGCCGTCGACTATCTTGCGAGGCGCACCGCCTAAGTCATAGCGGAGTGGTAACTCCGTCATATCGTCGGTGGAGAGAAAGCTCAGTTCGCCGGTGGAAAGACGCTGGAGATTGCCGATCGAGCGGGGATAACCGGGGAGTAACTCCTGCACGGGTCCACCCGCGGTCGGAACGGCGGCCAGCGACAGCCGGTTATACGCGCGAAGTTTGCGCTCCAGGCCTTGGAGGAAGAACAGGCGTGTCCCATCGGAGGACCATTGCTGCGATGCGCCGCGGCGGCCGGGCACGCGATCGGTATCAGTGAGTACACGCGGTTCGACGCCAGGTTTGGCCGTCGCCACACAGAGTTGCCACCGCGGATACTTCGCATCGAGGCCGGCGCGTTCGCTTAAGTAGGCGATCTTCGACGAGTCCGGCGACCAGACGGGTGACGACTCGGGAAAGCTCTCCCGGGTCAGGCGTTCCGCCTTCTTTGCCTCCACGTCGAACAGCCAGATCTGGGCGGGCTTCTTCGTGAGATACCCCTCCATATCCTGCTTGAAGTGATACCGGTCGATCACAATCGGCTTGGGCGTTTTGGGCTTGTCGCCCGGCTTGGCGGGCGGCTCATCGCGTGGCCCAACCACCAGAGCAAGCTGTTTGGAATCGGGCGACCAGGCATAGTCACTGACGCTGCCCTCGATCTCAGTGAGTTGAACGGCTTCGCCGCCGGCGCGCGGCAGCAGCCAGACTTGGCTGCCTTTCTCCTTGGCGGCACGGGCCGACAGGAAAGCGAGGTATCTGTTGTCCGGGCTCCAGCGCGGCGTGTTCTCAGATTCCGGGGAAGCCGTAGCACGGGTGCGCGTGGCTCCATCCCAGGAAACCATCCACACATCGGTGTCGGACTTGTCGGCTTCGCGGTCGGCCGTGGCGAGCGTGTAAGCCACGAAACGCCCATCGGGCGACACCTGTGGATCCGCCACCGTCGTTAGCCGGTGGACATCCTCCACTTGAAGATGGCGGCGGGTTTGAGGAAACGCGAGAGTGGCCAGGGCAAAGCAAACAAGCGCAGTGCGCATGACCAACAGAGTAGCGAAAGCTATTCCTGCAAATGGAGGGTGACCATCTCTTCGTCGTGGGTGACGCCCCACTTCCGCATCACAATGCGGAAACCCGCGTAGGCCAGCCCCGCGAGAATGGTGAAGCCAACGAGTGCGCCGATCAACTTCACGGCGCCCAGGATGAGATCGCCGACGTTCCCCTCGGGTGGTTTGTTGACATTCTCGCTCCAGGTCAGATTGGCCTGATAGTTCACTTTTCCGAGGAGTTTCTCGGCTTCGTCAGCACTGGGCGGGGCCAGCGTGACGGCCACGAGCGATCCGGACCGTTTGACGACAGCGCCGGCGAGTCTCTGAAACTCAACGGCGCGTTCGCGCGCGATCTGCGGAGTGGGATAGGAAAAAATGGCAAGGTTGAGTTCTCCCGCCGGGCTGGAGTACTTGGCAAGCTGTCCTTCGGCGCCAAGCGAGAACGCGGCCACCGAGGGGGAAATGCGGGGCTCGAAGTAGTTGAGGGAAGTGGGGCCGACGACGTAGCGGCGTGAGTTTGCCACGAGGTTCGCCTTGGGCAGAAAGTCCGGCAGGGTAGGGAGCGCCGCCTGGTCAAGGCGGGGAAGCTGAATTGTGAGATAGTCCTGAAGCTGCTTGGGTAACTGGAAGTTACCCTCGAAAATGAGGACATAATTGCCAATTTGCAGAGCCGGCTTACTCAGCCATTGGATGGCGGCCAGAGCGCTGGTCGAGTCTTTGAGACGATAGGCGGATGCCGTGAAACCGGTCGCGCCGGAGTAAGTGGCCCGTTCAGCGGCTTCGAGCCCGTATTCTTCCCAGACGGGCTTGTCGGAGACAAGAATGGGCTCCAGCTTCGTCCGCTTGTGGTCATAGAGCTGTTCAGGCCAGATGGCGGCGGCCGCGGGCAAGGCTGCCAGGAGAACGAAACCTAAGCACCGTGACATTTCTTATACTTCTTTCCGCTACCGCAGGGACAAGGGTCGTTGCGGCCCACGTCCTTGTTCTTGTTCAGCGCCTGCTTGGTCGGATTGGCCGAAGTGGGCCCGACAAACTGGATGGCGTCGAGTTCCTTCTGCTTCTTCCGCTCGATGTTGCGCGTGAAGTCCTCGAAAACCGACTGCGTGGCGTGGCGCTGTTCGGCAGACACACCGACCGGTTCGCCGCCGTTATCGTCGAGGGGCGCATCGTAATCGTCGCCCTCCTGCTCGTCGAACGGGCGTGATTCGGCGGCTTGCAGGAAGAAGAGGTACTTGCAGATGTCGTCTTCAATACGGTCGCGCATCTCCTCAAACAGCGAGAAGCTTTCGCGCTTGTACTCGACCAGTGGATCCTTCTGCCCGTAGCCACGAAGACCAATCCCTTCCTTGAGGTGGTCCATGGCGAGAAGATGATCTTTCCAGTGGTTGTCGATGACGTTCAACATGATGATGCGTTCGGTTTCGCGCATCATCTCGGGTCCAACCAGGGCTTCCTTCTCTTCGTAACGGCGCGTGAGCTTTTCGAGGATTGCCTCTTCCATCTCGGCACGCGTCAACCCAGCCAGCGCCGCCGGTGAGATCTCGACGCCAAACTGCGTCAGGATATCGGATTGAAGACCGCTGAGGTCCCATTGATCCGGCCGGACATTCGCGGGCACACGGACGCCGAGGTATGAGCCCACGCTGCCGCGCACGAACACGAAGACCGTATCTTTCTGTTCCGAACCGGCGAGCAGCGAGCGGCGAAGGGCATAGATCGCCTGGCGCTGCTTGTTCATCACGTCGTCGTATTCGAGCA
>JAEUQD010000860.1 GCA_016789925.1 Bryobacterales bacterium
GTTCCGTGAAGGTGTAGGTTCCGGCGTGAAGCCGCAAGACGGCTCCGGGACGGTAGGCGGCCTGCAGCTCGACGACGGTGCGGACATCCACGGTCTTGCCCGCGGGTCTGGCCGGTTCCGGGCGTGTGCGCCCCGACCCCGGCGTATCAATAGTCCCACCGTCGGGGTCGCGCACCCCGGCCCGTACCTCGTATTGCGTGCCGGACCGCAAGAATAACACACTGCCGGCGAACAGGTTGCCTGTGGTGTGCGGCTGGAAGTCGCGGTTGACGACCTCGCGATTGACGCGCAAAAGCGGCTGAGCCGGCCGCCAGCGCGTTTCTCCCCGTGCGCGGTAATCGACTGTGACCTGTGCGTTGCGGTTTTCGTCGCCTTCGATATACCAGCGGACGCCGATGTTTTCCAGCGTCGGCGGGTCCACGATGAGTTGCCCGGGTTGGGTGGCGTTGAGGGCCATCAGCAATGGCAGGATGAGCGTAGGATTCGGCACGATTCTACAATGGTAGACCGATGCCTACTGCGAACTCCGATATCGGCTTGATCGGCCTGGCTGTGATGGGCCAGAACCTCGCCTTAAACATTGCGGATCATGGATTCCGAATTTCCGTATTCAACCGCACGACACAGACCATGGAAAAATTCGTGGCGGCCAATCCGGATACTCCCGGCGGCCTGACCGGCACAAAAACACTTCCGGAATTTGTCGCCTCACTCAAGCGGCCGCGCAAGATGATCATTCTGGTGAAGGCGGGCGCGTCTACCGATGCAGTGATCGACAGTCTGGTTCCGCTGCTGGAAGAAGGCGACATCGTGATCGATGGCGGCAACGCGCTGTGGACCGATACGATCCGCCGCGAGCGAGCGCTGGCCGCTAAGGGTCTGCGATTCATCGGGTCCGGCGTGAGCGGCGGGGAAGAAGGCGCGCGCTTCGGCCCGTCGTTGATGCCCGGCGGTGACATCGCGGCCTATCGTGAAGTCGAGCCAATCTGGACCGCGATCGCCGCCAAAGTGGACGCCACGACCGGTAAGCCGCTCACCGGGGCCACCCCTGGCAATCCCGTTGTGGGAGGCGTACCATGCGCCACCTACATTGGCCCGGACGGTGCCGGCCACTACGTGAAGATGGTTCATAACGGCATCGAGTACGGCGACATGCAGATGATCTGCGAGGCCTACGCTTTGTTGCGGGGAGTGTTGGGCTACACGCCGGAACAGTGTGGCGAAGTGTTCACCGAGTGGAACCGCGGTGAACTGGATTCCTTTCTGATTGAAATTACGGCAGACATCCTGAAGCAGAAGGACCCGGCGACCGGCGTGCCATTTGTGGAGATTGTGCTCGACACGGCGGGTCAGAAGGGCACTGGGAAATGGACTTCGGTGAACGCGCTCGACATGGGTGTGCCCGCGCCGACGGTGGCCGAAGCGGTATTTGCCCGCTACATCAGCGCGATCAAGGAAGAGCGAGTGGCCGCGTCGTCGGTTCTCCCCGGGCCAGTCGGGAGCTTTAGCGGCGACCCGGCGGATTTTGTGGCCGCCGTGCGCGATGCCCTCTACTGTTCGAAGATCTGCTCCTATGCCCAGGGCTTCCAATTGATGCGCACCGCGCAGGTGGAATACAAGTGGACACTGAATTTTGGGGAGATCGCGAAGATTTGGCGAGGCGGCTGTATCATCCGGGCGCGCTTTCTGCAAAAGATCACCGAAGCCTATCAGCGGGACGGAAGTTTGGCCAATCTCTTGCTTGATCCATTCTTCAAAAGTGAGATTGGGCGGACGCAGGAGAACTGGCGCCGCGTCGTGGCTACGGCTGCGACACAGGGGATTGCCGCGCCCACGTTCTACTCCGCGCTCGCCTACTACGACTCCTACCGGAGCCCTCGCCTGCCGGCTAACCTGTTGCAGGCTCAGCGTGACTTCTTCGGCGCCCACACTTATGAGCGAGTGGACCAACCGCGCGGCCAGTTCTTCCACCTCGACTGGCCGGAGCCAGGACGCCCGCAAATCAAGGCGTGAGGCTGGGGTGTGGCCCGATGGGTCACCTTGTGAGTCGATAAACCTCGGCCGGCTGGCAGCCTTAGGTCACTAACTCCGCGGATTTGCAGGCGAAACAAAACTGGCCATTTACGTGCTAGTCTCAAATCAGATTTACGGAGGTATTTCATGCTCACTGCCATTCGGTTCGCCTGGCTCCCGGTGCTCGCCCTCCTGTCCGCGAGCGTTCTTCCCGCTCAGTCTATCTCGGCCACACCGGCCGCCCTGGACTTCTACTATCAACAAGGCACGGCCACACCCGCGCAACAGGCGGTCCAGATCAATGGAACCGCTGCGTTCTGGACCAGTGTCACATCGAGCGTTTCCGGAGGCACCCAAAACTGGTTGTTCCCGGTAGTGGGCACGCCGTCCGTTCCGTTTACTCTTGGCGTGGTCGTTGCTCCCGGTAGCCTGCCGCCAGGTACGTATCAGGGCAACATCCGCGTGTCGGTGCCCGAAAGTAGTGTTCCGGCGATCGACATTCCGGTGAGATTGATTATCAGCCAGTTGCCGCTGGTGATCCCCAATCCGACCTCGCTCACGTTTATCCAGACTACCGGCGGAGCTCCTCCGGCGGCCCAGACGCTGAACCTGGGTAGCACGTCGTCGGCGAGCTTTTCGGCGGCGGCTGAGACAACCAACGGCGGGAGTTGGCTGAACGTCACGCCTTTGGCGGGCAACGCGCCAGCGGCCCTGACCGTGAATGTGCAGCCGGCAGGCTTAGGGCTGGGCACGTACAACGGTTTGATCAGAATTGCGTCGGCAACGGCTGGCAATAGTCCGATCACCGTTCCGGTTACCTTGCGCGTGGTCGAAGAGGTCAGAGTAACAGCAAATCCATCGAATCTCCAGTTCGATTTTCAAGTGGGCGAGCAACGCCCGCCCGACCAGGTGGTCTCGATCACAACGAACGGTCCAGCCACGACGTGGACGGGGACGGTGGCGACGCAGTCGGGCGGCGGCTGGCTGGGAGTGTCGACGCTGGCGGGAACTACGCCCTCGAACATTGTGATTGCCGCGATGCCGGCAGGGCTGGCCGCCGGCACTTACACCGGAACAGTGACGATCAACGCGAATGGGGCGGCTAACAACCCGCAAGTGGTGACAGTGACACTGAGGGTCACGTCAGAACCGGTACTGAGGTCGTCGCCCGCGGCGCTGAGCTTCGCTCATCAGTTGAACGGTACGACCGTACCTCCGCAGACTTTGCTGCTCACCAGTTCCGGCGGACCGGTGCCGGTGACTGTGACGGCGGCGACGGTGAGCGGCGGCTCCTGGCTTACGGTCAACGTGGCGGCGGGAACCACACCGCTGGCCGTGGTGGCCTCGGTGAACCCAACAGGCTTGACGGCAGGCTTCTACAGCGGGGCCATTCAAGTTACCGGGACGGGCGCGGCTAACACCATCAGCATCCCGGTCTCGCTCCAGATCAGCAGTAGTCCGATGCTGCGTCTGAGTGTCAACACTCTCACCTTTTACCATCAGGCAGGCCAGGCTGCCCCGCCTGCGCGCGCAATTGGCGTGTCCAGCACCGGAGCAGTGCTAGGCTTTGCCGCGTCAGCCACGACGGTGAGCGGGGGCAGTTGGCTGGGCGTCTCGCCGGGGGCGGGTACAACGCCGTCGGACGTGACTGTGGCGGTGAACCCCGGTTCGCTCGCGCCAGGAATCTATAACGGAACTGTTTCCGTGCAAACGAGCGAGGGCGGTTCGGCGGCGATCACAGTCCCGGTGCGCCTCATAGTGGATAACGCACCGATGCTTCGTGTGCCTGCGGGTCCGCTGGAGTTTTCGTGGGCGGTGGGCGGGGCACTGCCCGCCAACCAAACGTTCGCAGTGGGCTCGACCGGCGCTGCCCTCAACTTCACGCTCACGGGGGCGACCTCAAGCGGCGGCAACTGGCTTATCGTCGCGCCCGATAGCGGAGTGACGGGGAATGTGGTTACCGTTGGCGTCAGCGTTCTCAGCCTGGGACAGGGAACGTTTACCGGCGTGCTGACCGTAGGGTCCACCGGCACGCCCAACAGCCCGCAGCATATACCGGTCGTCCTGCGAATCAATCAGAACACCGAATTGGTCGTCCCCACCGACCGTCTGACATTCACTCAAACTGTCGGCGGCCAGGCGCCGGCCGCGCGGCAGGTCACGGTCCGCAGTAATCCGGCGGTGCCGATTCGTTTTGACGCGACGGTAACGACATTTACGGGTGCGGGGTGGCTCATCGTGGAGCCCAACGCCGGATTGACTGAGGCTACCATCACGATTCGCGTGAATACTCAGAACCTCGTAGCGGGCACCTACGAAGGCGAGGTCGTGATTTCGTCGTCGGGCGCCAACAATAGTCCGCGGCGTATTCCGGTCACGCTGAGCATCTCACGGCCACTGCCGAATCTCGCGGTGAATCTGGCCACCGTACCGTTCACGTTCCAGACAGGTGGTTCGCCGCCGCAGGCGCAAGCCGTGCAGGTAACCTCTAGCGGAGACCCGATTCCGTTCTCGATCACGACGGCCACGGCTAGCGGCGGATCGTGGCTGTTTGTCTCGGCCAACAGCGCCACGACGCCGGCCACTCTGAATATCAGTGTCAACCCGGCCGGGCTTGCCGGTGGCAGCTATGCCGGGACGATCACACTTGCGTCGCAGGGTGCGGCCAATTCGCCGATCACGATCAACGTCACGCTCGCTGTCTCACAGGTGGCGGTTCCCGTGGTCACGGCGGTGACGAACGCGGCCAGCTTCCAGCCCAGTTCGGTGTCGCCCGGGTTGATCGTGACCCTGTTCGGCACTGGGCTCGGACCCACGCAACTCGCCGGAGCTGTCGTCAATCAGCAAGGACTTCTCGAGACAACCATCTCGGGTGTGCGCGTGCTTTTCGACAATATTCCCTCGCCCATTGTCTACGTCTCGTCGGTCCAGTCGTCGGTGGTCGTGCCGTACGAGGTTGCCGGGCGGACGACGGTGCAGATGGTGGTCGAGGTGCAAGGTGTGCGTTCGGCGGCGCTGCAACTCCGCGTCGTGGACGCGGCTCCCGGCATTTTTATGGCGGCTAATAGTACCAATGCCGCCGCGCTCAACCAGAACAACACAGTGAACTCGCCGCAGAACCCAGTGGCCAGAGGGACCGTCATCGTTCTGTACTGCACCGGGGAAGGTTTGGTTACGCCACCTGGAATCAATGGACAGGTGATCGGCAACAACCTGCGCCGCCCATTGCTTCCGGTTCGGGTGAGAATCGCCGGACAGGAAGTGACACCTGCGTATGCCGGGTCGGCCCCCGGGATCGTTTCCGGCGCGATGCAGGTGAACGTCCCGATTCCTGACAATGCTCCCGTCGGCGGCGCCATTCCCATTGACCTGCTGGTGGGCAACTTCGCCAGCGCACCTGGTGTAACGATCGCCATTCGGTAGTAGACTGGCTCCCTATGCGGAGCAAAGCACTCTTCCGATCGATTGGCATTCTCCCGCTGTTCACCTTGACGGTGACAGCGGGAGAATCGTTTGCGGGCGCGCAGATCCAGGAGGTGATCCGGCTGCGGCTCGACAGGGGCGATCTGCTGCTGGAGTCGATTCAGGCGGCCATCGGCAAGCACAAGATTGAAGACGGCGCGGTTTTGACCGCAGCCGGATCACTCCAGGTGTGCACATACCACGGCGTAAAGACGCTGGCGGAAAAGCCCGAGCAGCAGTTCACCACAGTACAGGGACCTTTGGAGATTATCGGCGTGAATGGATTGATCGCCGCCGGTGAGCCGCACATTCACATGACGTTGTCGCGGCCGGAAGGCGGCGCGCTTGGGGGACACCTGGAGAAAGGCTGCAAGGTACTCTACCGGGCCGAACTCACGATTGCCAAATTCTCGGGCACGGCGCTGGCCCGAAAGCCGAACCAGGCGGGGGTGCCGATGCTTCAGAAGCGCTAACGCACGCTGACGGCGGTTGCCGTGGGAAAGTCGGCGGGCAGCTTTTGCGTGACCTTGCCGGTGGCCGCCCACTCCGCGCCGCGCTGCAGCGTTACGATGAAACCCACCGACCGCATCGCCTCGACATCGTGGCCCAGCGTCGTGTGAAAGATCCGTCCCTTGCCGTATTTGACGGTGAAAAGAATCAGTTCATGGTCGCCCGTACCATTGGTGGCGGGGTCGGAGAAGGCAGTGGCGAGCAGATGGATGTCCTGGGCCGGGCCGCGCAAGGAATCATATAACTCGTCGGTGTTATGCATCCATTGCGCAGGCATGCCCTTGGTGATGGGATGCGCGGTGTCGCGCAGCACAAGCTGGAACTGGTGGCGCTTGCCGTGGTGGCCACCCGGTCCCGGCTTGTTGTCCAACACAATCCTGCCATCGCGAAACTTGGCGTAGGGACCGTCCTTCTCGGTCCGCTGCGCCCATCCGCCCAGCGCGATCATCCGGTTGTAGGCTGTCCATTCCGGAAAGGCGTTGTCGGCGGCGTGATAGGATACAAAGCCGCCGCCGCTTTCGACAAATTTCTCGAAAGCTAGTTTTGTCTTCGGCGGCCAGGGTTCGCCGTTGTAGTTTGACACCACGACGCGATAGCGGGCGAAATCGGGTTTGAACACCGACAGATCGCCTCCCTTGGGCGGCGTCGTGGCGACGTCGACGACAAACAGTCCGGTCTCCTCCAGCAGGCGTTTCAGGACGGGAGTGGTTTGCTGCCAAGCGTGATTGTTCTGTCCGTCGATAATCAGCAGCTTGTGTTTAGGGGCAGCGGCCGCGACGGCGGCCAGGAGTAAGAGGAAAGCAGTGAAGCGGACCATTTCATTCGAATTGTGACAGATCTACTGGGTGTTATGGCAGAAGTCGCAGCCGTTGGACGCACCCCGTTTGGCATGGCACTGCATGCAGGAGTGCATGTTGGTGGGCTTCTCCTTGGCGAGAACATCGCGTTCAGCCACCGGACCGTGGCACTCCGTACAGGAGATCTTGGCGTCCTGCACGTGTGAAGCGTGCGAAAACCAA
>JAEUQD010000874.1 GCA_016789925.1 Bryobacterales bacterium
TTTCCGGAACCGGACTGGGCCGAACGGATCCTGGCCGCGCATGCGGGACCCTGGGCCGTGGTGGGACCGGCGGTGAAGAACGCCAACCCGCGGAGCGCCGTGAGTTGGGCGGATTACTTTATCGGCTATGGACCGTGGGCCTGGCCTTGTGCGTCGCGCGAGGCGGAATTCCTCCCCGGACACAACAGCAGCTACAAGCGCGATGTCCTGTTGGCTTATGGCGCGGAACTGGAGCGGCTGCTGGAAGCCGAAACGGTATTGCACTGGGACATGCGGGCCAAAGGGCATCGCCTGTATCTGGATTCCGGCGTGAAGGCGGCGCACACCAACTATTCACGCTGGAGCGTGTGGTTGAAGGTGCAATACCTGGGCGGGCGCATGTTCGGCGGTTCCCGCCTGGCGAAGGCCGCGGCGTTGCGACGGCTGATCTACTTCGCGGCATCGCCGCTGATCCCGATCATCCGGCTGGCGCGAGTGACGCAAACCGCCATGCGGTCGGGACTGTGGGGACGGTGGCTGTATTGTCTACCCACGTTGTGCATTGGGCTGGCACTCGATGGCATCGGCCAGGGGGTCGGGTATTTACTCGGCCCGGGCGATTCGATGCAGCGTCTGGCGCCGTACGAGTTCTGCCGGGTTCACAACATCAACGCGCGGGACCGCCACGAGGTTTTCGGCCTGTAACCTCATGCTGGTAGACTCGGTTGTTTGGTGATGTTTTCAGTGGTTGTGCCAACCCACAACCGGCCGGGTCCGCTGCGAGGTTGTTTAGAAGCCCTCGCCAACCAGGACTTTTCGTCAGACCGTTTTGAAGTTGTTGTAGTGGATGACGGAAGCACTGGACCTCCCGTGTCGCAGGTGGTGGAAGAGTTTCAGTCGCGCTGCCGTATTCGCTTGTTTGTACAGCGCCAGAGTGGCCCGTCGGAGGCCCGCAACAATGGCGCGGCGGCGGCGCAAGGCGACTACCTGGCTTTCACCGACGACGACTGTGCGCCGGCCCAGGACTGGCTATCGGCGCTGGAGGCTCGGCTCGCGCAGAACCCCAATGCGGGGATTGGCGGGCAAACCATCAACGCGCTGACGGATAACCGATACGCAGCCTCCAGCCAGGCGCTGATCGACTATCTGTATGCCTATTACAACGGCAGCAGAAAGGGCGCGCGGTTCTTCACGTCAAACAATCTGGCTCTGCCGGCGGAACAATTCCGCGAACTGGGTGGCTTCGACACGACCTATACGAGAGCGGCCGCGGAAGATCGCGAGTTGTGCAGCCACTGGCTACACCGCGGGTACCGCCTGGTTCATGCGCCGGAAGCGCGGGTGTATCACCGGCACCAGATGAGTGCAGCGGACTTTTGGCGGCAGCACTTCAACTACGGTCGCGGAGCGCGCCGGTATCACCGGGCTCGGTATGCCCGCGGCGAGGGACGGCCACCACTCGAACCGCTTGCGTTCTATCTGCGATTGCTCGGGTGGCCTTTGCGCGATGGGATCACGGCAGGAGCGGCGATGCAGTCCGCCTTGCTGGCGGTGAGCCAGTTCGCGCATGCCGCCGGTTTCGTGAGAGAGTTGGCTGATTCGGAGGTGAGATGAGGGTTGCCCTAATCGGCTGCGGAGGCGTGGCCATGGAGCGTCACTTGCCTGCCCTGCGGATGTTGCCGGGGGTGACGCTGGTGGGCGTGGCCGATACGGTACGGGAGCGGGCGGAGGCGGCGGCGCAGCGGTTTGAGACGCGGGCCTTTGCCGACTACCAGGCACTGCTCGCGGAGTCGAATGCCGAGGTGGTTGCGGTCTGCGTATCCGCCCCGGCGCATCGGGAGGCCGGTCTAGCCGTGCTCCAGGCTGGCAAGCATCTGTTCATCGAGAAGCCGCTGGCACTCACGCGCGAAGATGCGGAAGCGCTGGTGCGTGGAGGAGAAGCCGCACCGGGTCGCGCAACGGTAGGATTCAACCTGCGAGCCCACCGTTTGGTAAGGCGCGCGAGAGACGTCGCCAGAAGCGGGCAGTTGGGAACAGTGGAGGTGGTACGGTCGACGCTCACCAGCGGCGTTCGTTTCGGGGAAGCGACTCCGGCATGGCGAAAAGACCGTCGCCAGGGCGGCGGCGCATTCTTTGAAATGGCGGTCCATCACTTCGATTTGTGGCGATTTGTGCTGGGCGTTGAGATCCTCGATGTGCGGTCGCTCAACAAGACTGGCGAGTGGATGGATGATGCCGCGGCGATTGCGGCACGCCTGTCCAACGGGGCGCTAGCGACGCTGGTGCTATCGCAGTCTACACGGGCAGTCAATGAAATCGAGATCCTCGGGCAGAAGGGGCATCTGCGCCTGGACAACTACCGCTTTGACGGTCTGGAGGTGGTTCCGTCGAATGTGTATCCAGGCAGCCTGGGCTACCGGTTGAAGGGCGCGTCAGCGAGTTTGGGCGCGGCAATCGAGGCATGGCCGATTATCCGCCAGGGTGGCGACTGGGCGGCCTCGTACCGGAAGGAGTGGGAGCTATTTCTCGAAGCCGCGCGCTGCGGCGGGCCGGTGGAGGCGACGCTGGAGGACGGGTTGCGGGCGGTCGAGGCAGTCTTGGCGGCCATCGAAAGTGCGAGCCGCACCAACGAATTGGTCTAAAATTCAGTTTCCGATGCTCATTCGATTTGCGCTTGTACTTGCGGCATTGCCCGCTCTCTCGATGGCCGCCTGGAAGGTGGGGGCGGCCAAGGTCAATATCAATCCGACGGAGCCGATCTGGCTGGCTGGCTATGGGAACCGGGACAAGCCTTCGGACAGTATCCTGCAGGACATCTGGGTGAAGGCGGCGGCGTTTCAGGACGACACCGGCGCGATTTCGGTGATCACGACGGCGGACCTGGTGGGGCTGGATACGAAGACGGTCGACGTGGTGAGCCGGCGAGTGCGCGAGAAACTTGGCATTCCGCGCGAGCGGCTGCTGTTCAACTATTCGCACAACCACAGTTGCCCGGTGACTGGCGACGTGCTGTTTCTGTATTACCCATTGATGAACGCGCAACAGCGGGCGGCGGTCGCACGGTACACCGAGCGGCTGTACGACCAGTATGTCGAGGTGATCGAAAAAGCGGTGGCGGCGCTGCAACCGTCGACACTCGAATTCGAGCAGGGGTTAGCCGGATTTGCCGTCAACCGGCGGCGGTCGCGACCAGGCGGACGGAAGTTGCCCGGTCCGGTGGATCACGATGTTCCGGTGATGGTGGCACGCGACTCCAACCGCACGCCTCGGGCGATTCTATTCGGCTATTCGTGCCATACGACGGCGCTTTCCGGGCAGTCGGTAAACGGCGATTATGCGGGCTACGCGCAGGTGGAGTTGGAGAAATGGTATCCGGGAAGCACCGCGCTTTTTGTGATGGGTTGCGGTGGCGATGCCAATCCACTGCCGCGCATCATGCAGTCGTCGGCGCCGGACGCTGTGGAACTGGCTTCGATGTACGGCAAGATTCTCGCGACGGCGGCCAAGCTGGTGATCAACGGGAAAATGATGCCGATCGACGGTCCTTTGAAGGTCGCCTACGGGATTGCGGAAGTGCCGTTTCAAAAGCCGCCGACGCGGGCGGAACTGGAGGAACGCGCCAAGACATTGACGGGCACACGCAAACACTACAACGACTATCTGTTGTCGGTGATCCGGAAAGAGGGCAAGCTGATGGACCGCTATCCCTATCCGGTGCATGCGTGGATGTTCGGCAAGGATCTGACGTTCATCGGCCTGACGGGCGAGAACGTGGTGGATTACTGCCTGCGGTTCAAGGGCGCGTACGGCTGGGATAACACGTGGGTGGCGGGCTACAACAACGAGTTACTTTCCTATATTCCTTCGCTACGGGTGTTGAGAGAAGGGGGATATGAAGGGACCGAGGGCATGGCGGAGTACGGGCTGCCCGGGCCCTACGGATATGCGGTGGAAGAGGTGATTGCGCAGAAGGTGGAGGAACTGGTGAAAGAGGCGCGGTCGAAATGACGCTCACGCGGCGGCGAATGCTGGGAGCCTTGGCGGCCGCTCCGCTCTATTCCGACAAGAAGAACCTGCTGTTCTATC
>JAEUQD010000136.1 GCA_016789925.1 Bryobacterales bacterium
TGATGCCGGGCGTGATCAAAGGGATCTCGTCGAACACCAACCAGTACGGGCGCCGCGACACGGCGGTGGCGATCAGCGCCAACGGAATGCGCGAGAACCAGGGGCAGGTACTCTACGACGGCGTGAGCACGGCGTGGAACATCAATAATGCGACCTTCTTCAAGGCGTCGATTGAAGCCATCCAGGAGTTCAAGGTTCACGCCGGGACCTATTCGGCCGAGTACGGACACAACGCGGGCGCGCAGGTGGAGATTCTCACACGGCCCGGCTCGAACCTCCTGCATGGTGCTCTGTTCGAGTTCATCCGCAACGACAACTTCGATGCGCGAAACTACTTCCGGCCGCGGCCGCTCAGCAAAGACGTGCTCCAACGCAACCAGTTCGGATTCGTGGCCAGCGGTCCGGTGCTGATTCCGAAGTTGTACAACGGCCGCGACCGGACCTTCTGGATGGTGAACTTCGAAGGCCAGCGGGAAAAGCAGGAGGTGGCCTCGGTGGCTTCGGCGATTCCGGATGCATTCCGCCGCGGCGATCTTTCGGCCCTGACCACTCCGTTGCGCGACCCGCTGGGAGGGACGTTCCCGGGAAACCAGATTCCCGCCAGCCGGCTGGATCCCATCTCGCAACGCTACCTGGCGATTCACCCGCGGCCGAATCTTCCCGGCGTGGCAGCGAACCTGGCAGGCGTGGATCAACAGACCAACAACATCAACCAGGTGTTCACACGCGGGGATCATAGCCTGAGCGACAAAGACAAGCTGTTTGCGCGCGTGGCCCTGTTCAACTTCGATTTCCCGACGATTCCGATTAACTACTTCTCGACCGTGAACAGCCGGATCACGGCTCGCAACGCCGTACTCAGCGAGACGCACATCTTCAGCCCCACGATGATCAACGAAGTTAAGCTGGGCTTTAATCGCAACTGGATTCTTCGCAGCAATCCGAGAACGAACACCGACTTCGATCCGCAGTCGATCGGGCTGACGGGGATTGTGGCCGGACTGCCTCCCTTCCAGCGGCCGCTCAATTCGCTGGAGACCGGTTATGTGCCGATGGCAGTCACGGGCTACTTAACCCTCGGGGACGGCGACCTGCTGCCGGACTTCAACGTGAGCGAGACCTGGCAACTGGTCGACAGCCTGACATGGACGAAGGGTGTGCACACCTTCAAAACGGGGATCGACTTCCGGCGGCTGCGGATGGACCGCGCGGGCGCCAACGTGCCGCGTGGGCAGTTCACTTTCAACGGCGAGATCACGGGAAACCCCGCGGCGGATTTCCTGATCGGCTATGCGGCACAATCGCAATCGCCGGAAGGCATCCTGCCCGTGCAGTTCCGCCAGCAGACCTATGCCTGGTACATCCAGGATGAGTGGAAAGCCTCGCGCAAGATGACGGTGAACCTCGGGTTGCGATACGACTTTGTGGGAACCGTCACAGAGAAGAACGGGATTCAGCGGGCCCTGCGTCTGGACCAGCCGGGCGGCTACCTGTATCCGGAGACGCCGGCGCCGATCACCGGGCGCGAGCCGATCCCCCTTTACCGCGCGGAGAAGACCCGGTTCTGGCCGCGCGTCGGTATCGCGTACCGGCCAGCCGAAGGGTGGGTGGTTCGCGTCGGCGGCGGTGTGTACAACAACGCCAACCAGATCAATAACCTCACGGTGTTCTCCGATCCCGAGCGCCGGGCTTCGAATAACTACTTCTGGAATCCGCAGAACTTCATCACGTTCCAGAATCCGTTTCCGGCTTCGGGCGTAGCCGCCATCCCGCCTGTGAACGTCGTGTACGTCGCTCCGGACCGGGTTAACGCCTTCAACGTCCAGTGGAGTGCTTCGATTCAGAAGCAACTGTCGCAGTCGACGGTAGTGGAATTGGCCTATGTCGGAAGCCAGGCGTCGCACCTGGATAACAGCCGCAATCTAAATGATGCGCCTCCGGGTTCGGTGCCGCTCCAGCCCAACCGCGCCTACCCGCGTTGGGGGACGATCCGGTATCTGGCGGCCGACGGCAAGTCCTACTATCAGTCGATGCAACTGCGTGGGGAACGCCGCTTCAGCAAGGGCTTTTCGTTCCTGGCCGCCTACACGTGGGCCCACAACATCGACCAGGCCTACGGCACCAACGAATCGCTGCCCTTCACTCCCGGCGGCGTCCAGAACATGAACTGCTTCCGGTGCGAGCGGGCGAATTCGGGGTTTGACTACCGGCACCGTTTCACGACCAGCTACCTGTGGAACATCCCGACTCCAGTCAACTGGCGGGGTCCGGTGGCGTGGGTGCTCAAGAACTGGAGCTTCAACGGTATCGTCACCTATCAGTCGGGGTTCCCGTTCACCGTCACACAGGCTGGCAACCGGCAGAACACCGGCGCTGGAACGCAGCGGCCCGACCATGTTCCCGGGCAGAATCCGGTTCTCGCCAATCCCGACCCGTCGCGCTGGTTCAACATCGACGCCTATACCTTCGCCGTGAACAAGTACGGCGACGTGGGCCGCAACACCCTCCGGCAGCCCGCCATGAAGGTGTGGGATGTCGGCATCTTCAAGGAATTTCCGGTGACGGAGACGCACCGGTTCCAGTTCCGGTGGGAAACATTCAACTTGTGGAACACCCCCCAGTTCCGGGCGCCCAACTCGCAGCTAGGGGCGCCGAACTTCGGCGTTATCACGTCGACGTGGCTGGATAACCGGCAGATGCAGTTTGCCCTGAAGTATCTGTTCTAGAAGGGCGATGTCCGGCACTAGCGTAGGTTTCCTGGCGCTAATGGCGTGCGCCATTCCGGCGTTTTGCCGTTGCAGCGCCGGTGACGAAAGGGCGCTCCGGCAGGTGTCCGAGCGGTGGAAAGCCGGATATAACCAGGGCGTCGCATCGGAGATCGGCGCACTCTACGCCCCCGATGCCTACTATCTCACCCAGCATTTCGCCGACGGCATTTTACGGGGACGCAGCCGCATCCAGGCCTACTTCCAGCGGGGCATCGACGCCAGGTTTCAGATCGATACCATTCACATCCTATCGATAGACTGCTCGGGTGACCTGGCTTATACGGTGGGCCGGTATGAGTCGACCAATGCGGGCGTGAAGGCACGAGGAGTCAATCTCCTGGTTCTTCGAAAGACGGGTGGCAAGTGGCTGATCGTCGCTCACGAATCGGCCGTTCCCGACGCGACCGCGATCCGCAAACTAGACTAGACCCTTATTTCTCCCAGCGCCGTTTCTTGTACTGGAACGTCTTCCAGTTCTCGGCGGCGCGGGCATTGCGATCCCAAACGACCCGGCCCTTGCGCAGGGTGATCTCGGGGACGATGGCTTTGGTGCCTTCGTGACCCGCTCCGGCGGAATCGATAAAGCCAAACTTGCCGGTGTCGACACGAAGGACGGTGATGTCGGCTTCGGCGCCTACGTCGAGATGGCCGAGGTCGGTGCGCTTGATTTCCTTAGCCGGGGTCCAGGTGGACATCTCGATCACCTTGGCGAGCGGTGCGCCCATACTGAGGATCGTGCTGGCGGTATTGGCCATATCCTTCATGCCACCGTTCATGCTGCCGGTGTGGAGATCGGTCGAGATGGAATCGGGCCAGAAGCCCTGCTGGGTTAGCGGCAGGGCGACATACCAGTAGAAGCTGCCCGCGCCGAAGCCCACATCGAAGAAGATGCCGCGTTTGCGGCCGTTGACCATGGCCGGGTTGATCTGGCCGTTTTCGAGAATCTCTTCGCGATGGCCCGAGTAGCAGTGCGTGTAGATGTCGCCGGCTTGCAGTTTGTCTTCGAGCAGAGTGCGCAGGCTGCGGACTTTGTTCAGATACCCGAAGTCCACCATGACGGGCATCTTAGTGGCCTTGGAAGCTTTAACGGCGGCGTCGATCGACTCCCAGCCGGGTCCGCCGAAGTGGGCCGACTTGAACCCGACGATCACGTCTTTGTGCTGGTTGGCGGTGCGAACGGCGGCATCGACGTCGAGACCGGCGAGGTCGTCTTCCTTGCCCGTTCCCATGCCGGAGGCGGCGATGTTGAGGAGGGCCAGGACACGGGTCCGGGATTTGTCGATGATGTTCCGGCGAAATTCGGCGAAGGTTTTCGCGCCCGCGGAACCGGCGTCGACCATCGTCGTCGTTCCGCTGCGGAAGGAGAAAGCATCGGGCTGGACGCTGGCGGACATCCCATCTGGCGTGCTGGTGAGATAGACATGCACGTGAAGGTCGATGAAGCCGGGCGACACGTAGAGCCCTTTAACGTCGACGGTGCGGCGGGCTTCGGAAGGATTGATCGAGGGGGCGACCTTGGCGACTTTGCCGCCGGCCACGGCGACGTCCATAACGCCGTTCCGGTTGTTCTTGGGGTCAATGACATGGCCGCCTTTCAGGAGCAGGTCGTAGGCCGGCTGGGCCGAGGCGAGCGTGGCCAGGGCGAAGAAGGATAAGAGCAGGCTGCGAGGCATCTTTGAGACAGTATCACAACTGAGGTGAGGGGCAGGGGTGAGTGTGATCGAATTATCACCCAAGGCGTGGGCCATTCCCGTGTATGACCTCCGCGCGATGACGGCCAAGCGACCACGCAGGCACTAGCGATTCTTCGTCATCCCACCGGGAATGTTTTGGCGCTGGCCACGCATTTAAGTGCTGTTCAACCCTAAACAACCTACGGAGGTAACTGAGATGATGTACAGCGTTAGCAGTGCGCCGTTACTGCTCTTTTTTGCGGCGGCGGTGGCTAGCCAGGCTGCAGACGGCCCGGGAGCCGTCTACACCATCACAAACTCGCCCGCGGGCAACTCGGTCGTGGTTTACAACCGTGCCGGGAATGGAGACCTGACGCCCGGTGGAGTCTTTGCCAGCGGAGGCGTCGGAACCGGGGCAGGATTAGGATCCCAGGGAGCGGTGATCGCCAGCGCGGATCAGCGGTTTCTATTTGCCGTCAATGCGGGTAGTAATTCGATCACCTCGTTTCGCATCAGACCCGATGGCTTGGAAATGGTCAACACCGTCGGTTCGGGCGGACTGATGCCGACGAGCCTGACGTTTAATCAAGGCATTCTCTACGTCCTCAACGCGGGCGTGCCAAACA
Source organism: Bryobacterales bacterium (assembly GCA_016789925.1). Classification (GTDB taxonomy): domain Bacteria; phylum Acidobacteriota; class Terriglobia; order Bryobacterales; family Bryobacteraceae; genus JADLDI01. The sequence continues at coordinate 5,068 of JAEUQD010000136.1, forward strand.
ACATCAGCGGCTTCAGCGTTAACCGGTCTGGAAGAATCACACCGCTGGCCGGGTCCACCCGCCCTTTGAGTGCTGACGCAACAAGTCCCGCACAAGTCGGCTTCAGCGATGACGGCGATTTCCTGGTCGTCAGTGAACGGGCGACGAACAACCTGGACGTCTATTCGATAGATCGCGACGGCTATGCGACAGGCCCGTTCGTCCAACCTTCCGCCGGCCCGACACCGTTCGGCTTCGCCATTGACAAACGAAATACGCTATTCGTGTCCGAGGCGGGCGCCGGAGGCGGAGCCTCTACATACCGCATCACAGAGACACCAGGCCTCCAGCCGGTCAGTTCGGGAGTGATGACCGGGCAGCGGGCGGCGTGCTGGGCGGTCGTCACCGGGAACGGCCGCTTTGGATACGTGACCAATGCAGGAACCGGCAACATCTCTGGTTTCGCCATAGGGCACGATGGCTCCGCCAGCCTCCTGGACGCGGATGGCATAACCGCTCAAACCGGCGGCAACCCCACTGACGCAATTCTCTCCCACGACAGTAAATTCCTCTATGTGCGTGTGGCGGCGCTGAATCAGATCGCCGTCTTTCGCGTGCGGTCGGACGGATCGCTGACGGCGTTGCAGCCGCTGACAGGGACCCCGACCGGCTTAGCTGGGCTGGCGGGCTTCTGATCCGACAAACAGTGGACCGCGGCAACCGGGGCTCAGGCTGAGTCCAGTTGCCGCGGCCCGATAGTAGTTTAACGTACGGCGACGATCGAGATCTCTTCGAGCTTCGGCGAGTGGCCGGAGCTTGACTTCTTCCGTTCGGTGGGCGGCAATGGCGCCACCGTCGTACGGGTTGGCGGCATCTCCGCCGGGAAGTACTTGCCGTAGACCGCGTTCATCGCGCCGAACTCATCGAGGTTGTCGACGTAGACGTTGCTCGCGACCACGTGCTTGAATTCGAGGGCCGCTTCTTCCAGGCCATCCAGCAGATTGCGCATCGTCTGGCGGACCTGGTCGACAGTGCTCTCGGCGTAGATGCCGCCGTTGGGTCCGGGAATGAAGCCGGATTTGGCGGAGCAGTAATAGGTGTCGAGCGCAAAGACGC
>JAEUQD010000964.1 GCA_016789925.1 Bryobacterales bacterium
GTATCGGCGGCCGTGCTGCAAGGCGCTTGCCCAAGTGCCGCCAATTTGAGATTTACATATCGGATAAGCTCTTCATTGCGGGATGACACTATCTTTATTTTATCCTGGGGTCATCCATGGCAGAACACAAAGCCGTCATCCGCTGGTGCCACACAACCGGTGATTTCCTCTCGGGCAAATACTCCCGCGAGCACACCTGGACTTTCGACGGAGGCGTTGTCGTACCCGCCTCGCCCGCGCCCTCCGTGGTCCGTCCACCCTATTCCAACGAGGCGAATGTCGACCCCGAAGAAGCCCTCGTGGCCGCGATTTCGAGCTGCCACATGCTCACCTTCCTCCACCTCGCCTCCAAACGCGGCTTCGCCGTCGACAGCTACGATGACCACGCCGTGGGAGTGATGGCCAAGAACGAGCGCGGCGCCTGGTGGGTGAGCCAGGTCACACTGCGGCCCGAAATTGCCTACTCCGGCACGGCGCCTACCCCTGAGCAGGAAGCCGAACTCCACGAAGCGGCCCACCACGAGTGCTTCATCGCCAACTCCGTCAAAACCGAAATCCGGGTCGACGTCAAGCCGCCGGTATACTAGAAGCTTATGTCCTCTAATGCCGTAAATACGGGCAATCTGGTCAAAAACGAGGCTGTGCGGCCTTCCAATTTCGTTCGGGACATCATTCTGCAGGATCTGCAAACGGGAAAGTACAACGGACGCGTCCGCACCCGGTTTCCTCCGGAACCCAACGGCTACCTCCACATCGGCCACGCCAAATCAATCTGTCTCAATTTTGGACTAGCCATCGAATTCGGCGGCGAATGCAATCTCCGTTTCGACGACACCAACCCTTGCAAGGAAGAAACCGAGTACGTTGAATCGATTATCGAAGACGTGCGCTGGCTGGGCTTCGACTGGCAGGACCGCCTCTTCTACGCCTCCGATTACTTCGACCAACTCTACGCCTGGGCCGTCCAACTCATCAAGCAGGGCCAGGCCTACGTCTGCGACCTCACCGCCGAACAGGTCCGCGAATACCGCGGCACCCCTACTGAACCCGGCCGCGAAAGCCCCTACCGCAACCGCTCCGTCGATGAGAACTTAGACCTGTTCGAGCGCATGCGCGCCGGCGAATTCCCCGACGGCTCCCGCACTCTCCGCTCCAAAATCGACATGGCGTCGCCCAACTTCAACATGCGCGACCCCGTCATGTACCGCATCCTTCACGCCGAACACCACCGGACCGGCGACAAGTGGTGCATCTATCCCATGTACGACTTCGCCCACGGCGAAAGCGATTCCATCGAGGGCATCACGCACTCCATCTGCACCCTGGAATTCGAAGACCACCGCCCGCTCTACGACTGGTACGTCGAGCAGCTCGGCATCCATCACCCTCAGCAAATCGAGTTCGACCGGCTCAACCTCACCAACACCGTCTTGAGCAAGCGCAAGCTCCTCACCCTGGTCGAAAAAGGCTTTGTATCAGGCTGGGACGACCCGCGCATGCCCACCCTCTCCGGCCTCCGGCGCCGCGGCTACAGCCCCGAAGCCATCCGCACCTTCTGCTCCCGCATCGGCGTCTCCAAAACCAACGGCATCATCGAGCATTCCCTGCTGGAACATTGCCTGCGCGAAGACCTCAACCAAACTTCCGCCCGCGTCATGGCCGTCCTCGACCCCATTCGCGTTGTCATCGAGAACTACCCCGACGACCAGGTCGAAAACATGGAAGCGATCAATAATCCGGAAGACCCCAACTCTGGCACCCGCTCCGTGCCGTTCTCCAAGGTCCTCTACATCGAACGCGAGGATTTCCGCGAAGACCCGCCCAAGCAGTACTACCGCCTCTCGCCCGGCCGCGAGGTCCGCTTACGCTACGCCTACCTGGTCACCTGCACCGGCGTTGTGAAGGACCCCGCCACCGGCGAAATCGTCGAGGTTCGGTGCCAGTACGATCCGGCCACCCGTGGCGGCAACACGCCCGACGGACGCAAGGTGAAATCCACCATCCATTGGGTATCGGCGGCTCACGCCCTCGACGTCGAGGCTCGCCTCTACAACGACCTCTTCGTTTCCGAAAAAGGCGACGACGAAAACGAGAACACCGACTTCACCTCGCTGCTCAATCCCAACTCCCTGGAAGTACGGCCGTCCGCGAAAATCGAGCCCAGCGTCAAAGACGCCGCCCCCTTCACCCGCTATCAGTTCGAACGCCTGGGCTACTTCTGCATCGACAAGGACTCGACCCCGGAGAAGATGGTCGTCAACCGCACCGTCTCCCTCCGCGACACCTGGGCCAAAATCGAAAAGTCGCAGAAAGCAGCAGTCTAAACCAATAACCCGATCGTCTCCCGCAGCCGCCGCACCGACTGCTCGCGCCCCAGCGCGTAAATCGACTCGAACAGCGGCGGCGTCACTTTCTGGCCCGTCAACGCAATCCGGATCACCGTGAACACCGGACCCGCCGCCAACCCGAACTCTTCGGCCAGCGCCCGCAATGCCGCTTCGGCGGACGAGGCATCGAATTCCGGCAACGCCTGAAACGCATCCGCCGCCCGCGCGCAGATCTCCCGCGCTTTGGCCGCGTCGATGCCCTTCTTCAGCATCGCGCCCAAGTCGCGCTCGATCGTTTCCTTGAACAGAAACTCCACCAGCGGAATCGCATCCGGCAGCAACTCCAGCCGCGGTTGAATATGCGGCACAATCCGTTGCAGCTTCACATCGTCCACCGCCAGCCCCGCCGCCGCCAGAAACGGCCGCAGCCGCCCCTCCAGATCCTTGGGCGTCAAACTCCGGATGTACATCCCGTTCATCCACTTCAGCTTGTCGTACGAGAAAACCCCGCCCGCATTGTTCACTCGCTCCAGCGTGAACCGCTGCGTCAGTTCCTCCAGCGAGAAGATCTCCTGTTCCTCTCCCTCGCCGGGCGACCACCCGATCAGCGCCATGAAGTTCACTATGGCCTCCGGCAGATAGCCCGCCTCCCGGAAGTTCCGCAGAAACGTCGCCCCATGCCGCTTCGAAAGCTTCTTCCCGTCCGTCCCTAACACCGGCGGCAAATGCGCGAACACCGGCGCTTCCCAGTTCAACGCCTCAAACAGCAGCAGGTGCAGCGGCGCCGTCGATAACCACTCATCCGCCCGCAGCACATGCGAGATCCGCATGTCGTGGTCGTCCACCACCGTCGCCAGATGATAGGTCGGGAACCCGTCGGTCTTCAGCAACACTGGGTCCCGCAGAATTACCTGTTCCCAACGCACTTCGCCTTTCACGGCGTCCGGCAGGACGACGACGCGGTTCTCGGGAATCTTGAAGCGAACAACATGCGGCACGTTCGCCGGCACCTGCCGGTCGCTGCAATAGCCCGAGTAACCCACCATCTCCTTCCGCTCCGCCTGCTCCTCGCGCTCTTTTTGCAGCCGCTCCGGCGTGCAGTCGCATCGGTAGGCAGCCCCCAGCCTGATCAGTTCCTCGGCCACTTCCTGGTACCGCTCCGCGCGCAGGCTCTGCACATACGGCTGGCAAGGGCCTCCAATCCCAAGCCCCTCACCACCGCCCCCATCCACGCGCGCGATCTCTTCCGCCGACGGTCCCTCATCGAAATGCAGCCCCACCCACCGCAAATCCTCAATCAAGCCCTGAATCGCCCCCGGCACCAACCTCTCCCGGTCCGTGTCATCAATCCGCAGCAGCGCCTGCCCCCCATGATGATGCGCAAACAGAATCTCAAACAGAGCAGTCCGAACCCCACCGATATGAAGCCACCCCGTCGGACTCGGGGCAAACCTCGTACGCACTTCTTTCATCTAATCCATTATCGACAGCAAACTGGAAAAGCGCCCACCCTCTGCGTCACGCCCGCAGGTGCAGCCGGTAGCTGACGAACATCAGCACCAACAGCGGTAGCATCGCCATCGAAGCCATCCACCCGGCCTGTCCCGACGCCTGCACAATCAGTCCGGCCGCCGCCGCGCCCGCCATGTAGTAAGGCAGCGACCACGACCACAATTGCCGCACTGCCCAGTCCAGCCTGCGGCCTTCCGTGAAGCAGACGACGATTCCGACCAGCAGCGTGCTGGCTGAATACATCAGGATCGTCGCGACACCCAACGCGGCCAACGCTGACTCGTTCAGCCAGCGCGCGCCGTGAAACGCAATGAAAGTGCTCAAGACGCCAACGCCTACGTTGAATCCAATCCGCTCCACCCGCAGCTTGTCGATCCGCTCGAAGTTTGATTGCGCCAACGCGCCAGTGGCGGCAACCAGCAACGCCTCGGGTAGACTCAAGGTCATCAAAGCGACCAACTTCACCACGTAGTGAAGCGAGATCGTACTCATCAGTCCAGGAAGTTTGACCTTCAGGCGCGCTAACAGCGCGCTCGCGAACAGATAGCTGGTGAAACGCAGCGAATCCTGAGTTTCAAACTGGACGATGGACCGCAAAATCAACGCGAATCCTCCCGCAAACACCGACACCACAAACAGCCAGGCCGCGGGCGATAGCCAGTTCTGCACCCCTTTGACCGGCGTAGCTTCGCTCCCGTGGCTTCGGACAGTGACAAAAAAATGAACCAGATAGAGGATGGCCATCGCAAACGGCCAGGCCTGAACCGGGACAGTTTCCCCAGAGGCGGGTACCAGAACCAACAAGGCCGCACCGCCAAGGAAGTAGGGGAAACAGTCAACGTACCAGGAGGAAGCTACATCCGAGAATGGTTTGTCTGTTACGAGCGCGAGGATGCCGGAAACCACCATGGTGTTCACGACGAAGTGCGTGGCGGCGATGGCGGTTAGTGCGACTGGCGTGACCGAGGCAACGCCGATACTCTCAAGCCCATGAAGCACCCCCCGGCAAGCGGCGATCGTCAGCGCGACGTTGGCCAGGTTAAAGGCCACCTGCGCGGCTGCCGGCCGCTTCTTCGTGAATAGCAGCGATCCGGTCAAGGCGCCGGCCAGCGCTCCCAGCACGGCCTCCGGGAAAGCACAATAGACCACGCCCATCAGGCCCAGAAGCCCGCTTGGCGAATACGTGCCTTCCATTCCCGGTAATCGGAGTTTGATGGGTCCGGCGAGTGCGCTCACCAACACATACAGCAGGCAGCGCCAAAGCTCGATCGATTCCCAGTACAAGCTGGCGAGCAACGATGCCGCGACCCCCGCCGCGATTACCACGCCCACATAGGTTTTTGCCGTTCGGTTCACGTTGAGTCCTCGCGGCGTATTGTGCAGGCCAGTGACCAAACGGGAATGTATTGAAGGTAGGCCACTTATCGCACAAGATCACCTGCCGTACCCGCCAATTTGTCCACCGGGCACGCCGCTGAGCCCGACAAATTGTCCGTCCCGCCGGGTACATCAGGACAATCCTTCGGCGGCCACTGGCGAGTCCAGGCGATAGCACCGTAGTTTGCGCGCCAACGTGCGGCTGGAAATGCCCAGGGCGTGCGCCGCTCGCTCGTGATGCCCGTTCATGCGCGCCAGCACATCGAGAATCACGCGGCGCTCTGCTGCTTCCAGCAATCCGCCGCCACCCCCACCATCGTCGGCACCGTCGAAGGTGGCTTCGGCCAGCGCGACCACGTCCGCTGTGTGGCCGGCTCGGTAGGCGCCCCGAATGCTCTCGGGGAGGTTCTCGAGATGGAGGTCCGTGTCATCGCAGAGCGCGCAGGCGCCCACCAGGACATTGCGCAACTCGCGCACATTGCCCGGCCAGGCGTACGCCAGCAGGGCCTTCTGGACCTCGATGCTGAGCCGGTGAGGGAAGCCCTGCCGCCTCATGAAAAACTCGGCCAGCGCCAGAATGTCCTCGCGCCGCTCACGAAGCGGCGGTACTTTGACGTGGAGTTGCGCCAGCCGGTGGTAGAGGTCGTTCCGGAACTTCCCGCGTTCCACCTCGTCGGTCAGGTTGCGATTGGTGGCCGCTACCACGCGTACATCCACCGAGATCTGGCGCGTACCGCCCAGCCGGAAGTAGGTGCCGCCATCCAGCACCCGCAGCAGCTTCACCTGCATCCGCGGATCCAGTTCGCCCACCTCGTCCAGAAACAGCGTTCCCTGGTTGGCCAGTTCGAACAGCCCTTCCTTCCGGCCCACCGCCCCGCTGAAGGCGCCTTTCTCGTAGCCGAACAACTCGCTTTCCACCAGGTGCTCAGGCAGTGCGCCGCAACTGACATCCACCCATGGTTTCTGGCTTCGCTGCGAATAGTGGTGCAAGGCCCGCGCCGCCACTTCCTTCCCGACTCCGCTTTCTCCTTGCACCAGAACGGCGGAATCGATTCGAGCCAGCTTTCTCACACGATCCAGAACCAGGTGCATGGCCGGGCTGCAAATCACGGCTGGTAGTCCGAGAAACTCCAACTGCTCCGGCATCTCCTTGTTGATCCTGAAGACAGCTTACGGGGATTGCGCCGTCATGGCCATGAGCGAAACCACTTAGCGGACCCTTCGGAGATCACCTGAGGCCCGATTTTCGAGGCCTCTGCACAAAAAAAGCGCGGAGCCTGCTGGGGGCTCCGCGCTGAGAATGAGAAGTTGCCTAGTTTTCGCCGTTCACGAGAGTGGAAACCGCCTCACCGGTAACAGGGCTGGCTGCTCCCCACAGTGCGTTGGTTCCCCACAGTGCGCTGTAGCCGCTGGCTTGCTGCGTTCCCCACAGGGCATTCGAGCCCCACAGCGCATTGGTTCCCCACAGTGCGTTGCTACCCCAAAGGGCGCTCGCCGCGCCTGCAAAGATGTGCGTGCCCCACACCGCGGAAGTTCCCCAAAGGGCGTTGGTTCCCCACAGCGCGCTGGTTCCCCAGAGGGCATTGGAGCCCCACACGATCGGATCGGGGTTGAAGATATAGGCGTTGCCCCGTTCGTCTACGTAGGCGGCGGGCGAGACTGTGCTGCCGGTCGCAATTTCGCTCGAATTGAGCGCGCCCCAAACATCGAGATAGCCCGCGCCAATCGTAAAGATGTCGTAGCGGCTGGTGTAGGTGGCGCTCCCATCCGTAACCGACGATTGGGTCGGGAACTGCTTCGAGGCGGACCGCATCAGGCGCGCCTTCACCGTTTCCGGTGTCAGGCCCGGCTCTTTCTGGAGCATAAGGGCAACCGTGCCGGACACGAACGGTGTCGCGATCGACGTGCCGCTGAGCTTGTAATAAACCGAGGACAGATCCGGTTTGCCACCCGTGATGTAGTAATTCCAGGGGATCTTGTTGACCGCGGAACTGTAGGTCTTGTAGATCACGCCGCCGGAGGCATTCAGGGCGAGAACACGATTGCCGGGGGCCACGATGTCGGGCTTCACGATGTGGTCAATCGCGGTCGGGCCCTTGGAGGAATAGGTCGCGATCGTGTCGTCGCCGCGATTGGCGGTACCGTTGTCTTTCATCGCGCCGACGGTAATCACGTGGGGATCGTTGCCCGGTGACGAGATCGTTCCGTATCCATCCGTGCCGGCGCTGTTCTCGCGGCCCTGATTCCCGGCGGCCACCACCACCACGATGCCGGCGGCCCAGGCGCGTTCCACGGCCTTGCACAGGGGGTCGACCTTGTAGGATTCGTAGACGGGGCGTCCCAGCGAGAGATTGATGACGCGGATGTTGTACCTCGACTTCATCTTGATCGCCTCATCGATGGCGGCGATCACCTGCGTGTCGGTACCCCTCCCATTGGCATCAAGGACGCGGAGCACGACCAACTTGACGGCCGGAGCGATGCCGCGGAACGTCTTGAAGAAGGTCGAACCGGAGGACTGAAGACCGTTACCGGCCAGCACGCCCGCCACGTGGGTTCCATGGCCATACTGGTCGGACGTGGCATTGGCCCCAAGCCCCGCGACGAAGTTCTTCTTGTAGACGATGCGTGAAGCCGACTTGTTCAACTCCATCAGATCGGGTTGATTCGTCACGCCGCTGTCGATGATGGCGACGCCGACCCCGGCGCCGGTGAACCCATACTGGAAGGCAATATCCGCGCCGACCGCGGGGCTGGCGAAGTCTAGTGTGGGCGTCACCGTCCGGTCGGGCGTGATGTACTCGACATCGGGATCGTTGGCCAGGTCGGCGGCATCGCGGCCGCGGCCCGAGTAGACCCCAGCGCCGATGACCGACAGATCGCCCTTGACCTGGAGACCCTTGCGGGCGGCCTTTTCGTGCTTGGCGGACGATGCGCCATTCTTCCACTGGACGATAAAGGTCTGGGCCTGGTCTGCCTTCGTGTTGACATCCTTGGCCAGTTTGGGAGCGGCCAGCCCGCCGAGGGCAAAGGAAAGGAGGAGGGGGATTAGCTTCATTGAAATTGTTCCTCGCTGAAAAAGCATGCCGGCAGCGTAAATTGCAACTACGACGCCAAACCCTGGACAATCCGGAAGTTATTGATTCAACAAGTGCGGGCGCGATCCGCCGGGGTTCCTGAACCCGACAAATTGTCCGGTTCACCACGGCGCGGCGGACAACATGTCCGGGTCGGCCACGCCGCCGGCGCCAAGTGGGAAACTAACTACAAGATGAGCGACACGCGCCGCCGCCCCCTCCTGCTTGCCTGTTCCCTGGCGTTGCTTCTGTCCGCCTGCGGCGCGACGCAGAGCCTCACTGCCCGCGTCAGCCAACCCGTCCATCCCGTTCTGATCCGGAACGACCACAACGTCCTGCTCCAGCTCACCATCGACTCGCAACGGACTGCCCCCACAAATCTCGAAGCGATCGGTTTCTCGCTGGCCGGCACGGATCGCATCGAGGACATCGAAGCCCTCGAAGTCTTCCACACCGGTGCGAAACCCGCATTCGACGCCGGTGTCCCGTTCGGCCAAACCGTACCGCCGTCCATGACCATCACAATCCGGGGCGCTCTTCCGCTCCAACCAGGGGCCAACATCTTCTGGCTGTCCTGCCGGCTCAAACCGTCGGCCGGCCTCTCCCGGAAAGTCGCCGCTGCCGTCACGTCCCTCAGCGCCGGCGGGGGAGCGGTATCCGTGGTGGACCAGCCCCCGCCCGTACGGAGAAGGATCGGCATTGCCTTGCGCAAACATAATGACGATGGCGTCCACACCTACCGCATCCCGGCCTTGGCCACCAGTCCCAACGGAACGCTCCACGTGGTCTACGATATGCGCCGCCGCGCCTCGCGCGACCTTCAGGAAGACATCGACATCGGCCTCAGCCGCAGCACCGACGGCGGCCGGACCTGGGAGTTGCCGAAGGTCATCATGGACATGGGCGAGTACGGCAGGAAGCCGCAATATGAGAACGGTGTCAGCGACCCCGGAATCATCGTCGACCGGAAGACCGGCGAGATCTTCGTCTTCGCCGTGTGGATGTGGGGCAAGCCAGGCAAGCATCAGTGGAATGAGGATGGCTCGGAACCGGGCTTCGAAATCGGTAAGACCGCCCAACTGATGTTGGTCCGCTCTAAAGATGATGGCCTCTCTTGGACCAAGCCCGAGAACCTCACCCGCAAGCTCAAGAAAGAACCCTGGTGGCTGCTGGCCCCGTGCCCGCAGCAGGGCATCCATCTCGCCGATGATACTCTCGTCATGCCCACGCAGGGCCGCAATGAGACCGGAGAAACGTTTGCCACGATCATGACCAGCCGCGATCACGGCGCAACCTGGACTGTCGGTGCGCCGGCTTTCGTCGGAGGCAACGAATGCCAGGCGGTCCAGCTCGGCGACGGCGCCATCATGCTGAACATTCGCAACGATCACGAACGCTTCCGGGCCGTCTTCGTCACCCGCGACCTCGGAAAAACATGGCAGCCCCACGAAACCAACCGCAAGACCCTGATCGAGCCCAACTGCAACGCCAGTCTCTACCGCATGGACCTCCCGGCTCGGCAAGGCCACGTGCTCCTGTTCGCCAATCCCCACACGCAGAAGGGCCGGACTCACCACACCATCCAGGTCAGCTTCGACGACGGGCGTACCTGGCCCAAGGAGAACCATCTCCTGCTGGACGAAGGCCGCGGCCGCGGATACCCCAGCCTGTCGCGCATCGGCGACGATCACGTCGGCATTGTCTACGAGGGCAGCCGGGCCGATCTGACGTTTGAAAAGATTGCGCTCGCTGAACTGGGCCTGACGCGGCCCGTTCCGCGTGCGGCCCGGTGACACAGTGTCAACACAGGAAGTAAGCCGCGGCGTCGATGGTCGGCTTGGAAGGCGAGCGGACGTTGCCCGCTTTGTAGGCGCAGTCGGCGAAGGCCGCCAGGGCCACCGAGAACACCATATCGTCGTGCTGCGTGGACCGCGCGGGTTGGATGGTCTGCCGCCCCGAAGGCGTTGTCGGCGATCGATCTCGCGGCCGATCTCGGTGTAATCGGTGCGGAGCGGGAAGCGGAGATGCGCGGGCATTCCGGAGCAGTTACCTGAATGCGGGTCCAGTTCTGGTGCGTGTCGTGATCGGACCAGACCCGATAGAAGTAGTTATCGCAGCCGTTGAGGGTGGAGAGGAGCCAGAAAGAGGCGTTGGGGGCGGCGATCAGCATCGGCGTGACAGCCGAGATAATATCTTCGGCGACACGCGAAGCCTCGTCGACTAACAGGAGGGAGACGGCGGAGAAACCGCGCGTGGTGTCGTCGCGGCCGGGTAGTCCGATGATGCGTGCGCCGTTAGGCATGCTGATCGACATGCGGTATTCGGACGCAGCGCGGATGGGCAAGTTCAAGGTGCGGCAAAAGTCGCGGTACTTATCGATAAAGGCGGTGGACTGGCGTCCGCAAGGGGAGATACAGATCGTCAGCGACTTCGGATGCGTGAACGCGTGGTGGACGGCCTTGACGGCAAGGGTGGTGGACTTGCCCCATTGGCGGCAGCAATTCAGGATGCCGCGGCGGATGTTCGGGTCGAGGACCTGGGCCTGGATGGGGTCCGGGCGGAAGTGGAGTTGGGTGCGCGCGAAGGCGACCGTATCCAGCTCAGCAGGTGGGGCGTCCACTCTCCCCGAGGAGCGAATCGCCGCGAAATCGAAAAATTCTTTAAGCATAAGTGCACAGGCACGGCGGCGGGCGCCAGACGATCAGGTACCCGCCACCGGAAATTTCCGCCGCCGAGGTCCGTTGTCGTGTTCCTCAAAGGCGCATTGCACCGGACCGCAACAGCCCGGACCTGACACGATTTTCTCAGCACGCTCCCAAAGTTCCGCTGGATCGATGTTTCTAAATAGAAGAAGCTGAAAATAAATTTCGATTAGTTGTGAATTTTTGTTTTTCACCAAGGCGAAAATACGGTGAAGGATCGAAGCGTGTTCGAAGGTGAGGCAGATTCTCCACAGCCGCCCGTGCAACCGGCCCGGTGATCGTGCATGTCCAGACCCCACGGAAGAGTATGCCTCCGCGCTCACTCCTCTCCCGCTTGCGGCGCCGCTCCTCCAGATGTAGCATTTGCTCAGGGGAGGGGCGTCTATGAATATAAGGCCTTTCGCTTTTACCTTAGTATCGATTGTTGTGCTCGGGGGCCTAGGCTACTCAGGCTGGCTCTACTTCGCCCAGTTGGAACATCAAACTTGCCGCGCCTGCTCCCGCCCCATCCACGACCACTCGCGAACAGTAGCGTCGATCAATGGCAAGCCCGGCTATTACTGCTGCCCGACCTGCGCTTTAACGGAACATAAACAGGCTGGCAAGCCGGTCCAGATCACGCAAGCGACCGACTATCTGGGAGGCGCCGCTCTCGTCCCCTCTGAGTCGTATATCGTTCGAAACAGCGACGTCAACCCGTGTACCCGTCATGAGGCGGCTTTGACTCCTGACAAACATCCGATGCACCCTCACTTCGACCGGTGTTCCCCGAGCATGCTCGCCTTTCGTGAAATGAAGACGGCGCAGGCCTTCGTCGCCGAACACGGAGGCCAAGTGTTGCGATTCACCGAATTGGCCGCCCAATTTCAGCGCTGATGCCTTCGGCTATTCCGCCACTTCCACTTTCCGCCCGAGTTGTTGTGTCCAACGAAACGTGCGACATCGACTACCTGCCCAGTAATCACAGCCGCCTTAACCTCCCGAATGCTCTTGCCATGCATAGGCACCTCCCGCGGCCGCCGCGCCTGCCGCCGCGGCGAAGACCACCCAGATCAACCCAAACAGTGTCATGTTTATTGCTGATTCCTTTCCTCGATGGATGTCAAGAACTGAAGCCCTTTGTCTCGATTGAGACGCTTCCAGAGAAGGTCGAACCGCTGTTGGTCAAGCTTCGTCTTCAACTGGAAGTTGAAGCCCTTCCTGCTGCCGTAGTGCATCTTGGCCCGTTCGTAAGTGGTCAGGGTCAATTGGAACGGCCCCGAGGTGCTCACGTTCTCGATATCGCCAAGACGCCACGTCCGGGACTGGTCCCTCCTGGCGGTCTTGTAGACAATCCGGTCCGCGCCGACCTGGAGTACACCCTCGGAACCTTGTAAAGCGCCAAGCAGCTTTACCGGCATCTCCCAGGCAGCCTCCACGTTCGGATCGGCCAGCGCCGCGACGAATCGTTGGTCGAGTTTTCCCCTCAGGAGTTCGTAGGCTGTGTCGTAGGTTTGTCCTTTCCCGGTAAGAAAGAACTCGAACTCCTTGTCGACACCGAGAAACCACTTGCGGTCCTTGTAGGTAACAAGCACCAGTTTGTGTGGGGAGACCCAGAGTTCCTGAATGTCCGGGTAGTCCCATCGCACGCTCTCCAGATTGGGGATCTTCTTCCCCTTGGCTGCTTTCGCCTGTTGCTTCGCCGTGAGTACCTGCTGATACTCCACGCCGCGTTCGTCAATGGTGACGCGGCCAGGGTGGTCCTTCAGCGCACGCTCGTGACGCACATCAAATTGCAGTTGCTGTCCCCAGAGCACCGTCGAGAGAGCACCTGCAACGACGAGGATCAGGATACGAATTGTTGCTTTTTGACTTCTGTGTTCCATTTCCAAACCTCATAGATTGCCGGGTAGACGACCAATTCAAGAATGAAGGACGTGAAGATTCCACCGATCATCGGAGCCGCGATGCGCCTCATCACATCCGCGCCGGCTCCCGTGGACCACATGATCGGGATGAGGCCCATGAACATGACAGCCACAGTCATGAATTTCGGCCGAATCCGCTTTACGGCGCCGTGGTGGATCGCGTTCTGGAGATCGGCCAAGCTGTTCATCCGGCCCTCCTTCTTCGCTCCCTCATAGGCGATGTTGAGGTAGAGCAGCATGAAGATTGCCGTCTCGGCATCGACACCGAGCAACGCAATTAAGCCGACCCATACGCCAATGCTCATGTTGTAACCGAGCACGTACAGGAACCAGATCGCGCCCACTGCCGAGAACGGGACAGCCAGGATAATCAGCATCGTTTCCGTGATCGACTTGGTGTTCATGTAGAGCAGCATCATAATCAGGAAGAGTGTCAGCGGCAGGATGACCGCGAGTTTCTCCCGAACCCGCTGCATGGCCTCGTACTGTCCGCTCCAGACCAGCGTGTACCCGGCCGGAAGTTTCACGTTCTCGCGGATCAG
>JAEUQD010001002.1 GCA_016789925.1 Bryobacterales bacterium
CGCGCCAGCAACTTCTCGATCAGCGTCCGCCGCTTGTCCGGCGAAGCGTCACTCACAAACGCACGCGTCTCATCCGGCGCCGGCAGCAACCCGATCGCGTCCAAATATACGCGGCGGATAAACGCGTGGTCCCCGGCGATCGGAAACGGTTGGATGCGCGTGTGCCGCAACTTCGCGAACACGAATTCGTCGATGAAGTTCGCCGCATCTACCTTCGGCCCCGGCGTCCCGCCTTCGATAACGATGAACTGCGCCGTCGCCGCACGCCCAAACGCGCGCGCCATGACGGTCGTTAACCCGCGCCCCTTCGCGGTCACCGCGCCGCCCGTTACCGGACCCACCACCGCTTCGTCGTTCACCGCATAACGCACTTCGGTCGAAAGGTCACGCGTCGTCCCGTCCGACAGCCGGCCCACCACCACCAAAGGCTGCCGTGCACCCGCACCGAACAACACCCGCTCCGCCGGGTACAACTCCAACCTCGTGAACCGGGGACCATCCGTATCCAAACGCGCGCCTTCGCTTAGCCACTTCAGCAGCATGCGGTATTCGTCCGATTGCGGCGTCAGCAATTGTCCCCCGCCATGCGCCACCTGAAACGCCGGCTTGGCCAGCAAAAGCGATTTCTCCGGCACATCACGGTTGATACGGCGCCCCCCGTGCGTCTCTACAATCATGCGGTGGTCGGCCGCCGGGTCCGACCCATAGAGAGAAAGCTTGAATCCATTCTGCCCCGCCGGCGACCCGTGGCACGACGAACTGTTGCACCCCTTGGTCGTAAGAATCGAAAGAATCTCGCGCGCGAAGTTCACCCGCACCGCCGTGCTGCTCGCGCCAACCTTCACCGTCGTCCGCGCCGCCGTCGCACCGCACTGCACATCCACAATCGCTTCGCCCGGCGATTGCGCCACCAGCGAGCCCTTGTCCACCGCGATCACCGCTGGCTGCCGGCTCGACACCCGGCATTTCTCTGTCACATCCGAATCGTTTCCATCTGCGTCGGCGGCCGTAACGAGAAATCGCTGGCGGGAGCCGGGGCCCGCCAGCGATATGTTGTTCGGTTCCAGGCGCACGGCCGTCCATTGTTGTGCCGCCAAAGGCAGACACACCGAGAGTGCCGCGACCGGAAGGCTGCTTATGCGCACGATGCCGGCTTCATCGTATCACGCGGTTTAGAACCGGTAGCGCAGTCCGAATTGGATCTGCCGCGCCGGTGTCGCCGCCGTCACCTGGCCGAATGTCGACGACGAAAACACCACCATGCCGCTGGCGTTCGCCGGGATCATGCTCACGTGATTTGCCAGGTTGAACACCTCGGCGCGCACCTGCAGACTCTGCGCCTCCGAGAAGGGGAATACCTTCTGGATGGCGACGTCCCAGTTGTGCCGCCCATCGTCGGCGACGATAAACGCACCGGCATTACCGAACGTGAAAGGCCGAGGCTGCACAAAGGCTGATGTGTCGAACCATTTCTCCGGAGTCTTCGGCCCGTTGTTCGGATCGCGAAGGACATCCGGACGCTGGATCGTGCGGCCGTCGACATTGGCATTATCGAAGCCCAACTGCACGTTAATCGGCGCGCCAGACTGGATCGTCGTAATGCCTTCCAGCGACCATCCGCCCAGCACCGCATTGGTCGCCGCGTTCCATCCGGATCCGATCGCGCGCCCCTTCCCAAACGGCAGGTCCAGCACGTACGACAGGCGGAAGATGTGGCGCAGATCATAAGAGCAGCGCGAATAGTCGTCCCTGAGGTTGTACGGATTCTGCGTCTTGGTTTCCGCCAGTGACGACTGCTCGTCCATGCACCGGCCCCAAGTGTAGTTCCCGTTGAACTGCAAGCCGCGGCTGAAGCGCTTTGTCAGCTTGGCCTGCATGGCGTGATAGTTCGACGAAAAGCGGTTGGAGCCGCCGGCCATCGAGCCGAAGTCGGGCAGCAGTCGCCGCGGTTGCACGTTGCCGGGTCCCGGAGTGAGCGCTGCGTTGATGGGATAGTAACCCACCTGCTTCTTGTTGGCCGAACCGACATAGCCGATCTCGAGCGATAAGTCGCTCATCAGTTGCTGCTGGACGAACAGGTTCCATTGTTGCGAGTACGGTGTCCGGTTCTCGGGATTCTGCGGCCACCCGCCAATCGCTTCCGTCGAGTTAAAGGACGGGCCCTGGTCCGTAATCCGCAAATCCGGCAGCGTGCCCGTATTGGGGTTGAACACCTGGTTCGGCAAGTAGGGCCAGAACTTGCGTTTGTCCTGGAACTCCTGCACGAAGGTCGAGTTGTAGAACATGCCGAAACCGGCGCGGACCACCGTTTTCGACGTCGGCTGATACGCGATGGCGATACGCGGCGCCCAGTTGTTGTAGTCCGACACTTGCAGCGACCGGCCAAAACCCTCCTGCCGTGCGGGTGGATTCGGCTGGCCCGTGGCCGGGTCGATCAGCGGGTTCTTCGAAGCCCAAAGGAGCGTTCCGTAGAATCGTCCCGACTGGGGATCGCGGCGGAGCCACAAGTTGCCCAGTTGATCATCCACGTCGTAGGGCGGATTGGCGAACTCGTACCGCACACCCAGGTTCACGGTCAGCTTGCTGCTAACACGCCAGTCGTCCTGGAAGTACCCCTGTGACGCATAGACGCGGGCGCGCGGGTACACCGTGCCGGACCCGCGGCGAATCTCGCTCGGATATCCGAGCAGCATCGTCGCCGTGGAGTGGCCGGAGAGCGGATCGCTGGTCACTGCCGTGAGCCGGCGGTCGAAG
>JAEUQD010001019.1 GCA_016789925.1 Bryobacterales bacterium
TTTGGCGCGCAGAGTTTCGAGGAGTTGGGCCTTGCGGGCATTCCAGGCGGCGAGCGTCTTGGGGGCCTGTGGTTTGGCGACAGGAATGAAGCTGCGGTGGATGCCTTCGTTGCGGGCGTGGGGAGGGATTTGCTTGAGAACCGTGAGGAGTTCGGCGGGTTCGCGGACGATGGAGGACTCGTCGAAGGGAGTGGGGTCGTTCTTGAGCCAGCGATTGAGCCATTCGTTGGCTTCGCGGCGGTAGGCGGGGGTGTCGGAGTGGCCGGTGGGTTCGGCATAGGCGGCCAGCTTGTCGGGGACCTGGAACCACTGGTAGACGGGCTTGAGAAGTTCGTGGACCTTATCGTAGCCCGCGGGCGGAAAGGTGCCGTCCTTGCTGGCGTTGATGATCTTGAGCGGGCGGGGTGCGATCAACGCGGCGGTGACCGGGAGGTCGAGCTGGCAGGAGTTCCAGAAGTAGATGCAGTCGCAGTTTTCGCGGACGACGTCGTCACGGACGTGCGGTCCGACGGACCAGGTGCCGTGGACAGGGACGGCGGCTTTGATGCGGTCGTCGACGGAGGCAGTGAACCAGGTGATGGCTCCGCCGCCGGAACGCCCGGTCATGCCGAAGCGGGTGCGGTCGATTTCGGGGCGGGTTTCGAGGTAGTCGAGGGCGCGGATGGCGTTCCAGACTTCGACGCCGGCAGGGGTGTAGCCGAGGGAGAGCCAATACCAGTAGTTGAGGTTGTGGGTGCCGTGGTGGATGCCGGCGACTTCGGCGAATTCGATGGTGTCGAGGACAAGCGCCGCATAGCCGTTGCGGGCAAACCACTGGCCGTGATGCTGATAGGCGACCTTGGCACCGTGGGGCGAGGGAGCATGGCCGGAGACATAGACGATGGCGGGCAGCTTGCCGGTGACTTTGCTGGGCAAGTAGAGGTTGCCGGTGACAAACAGGTTGGGAAGGCTTTCGAAGACGATGTTCTCGACGCGGTAGGCGTCGCGCGTGAAGCCGCCCGTGATGCGGACGTTGAGCGGAGTGCGCGGAGGCAACGGCTGGAGACCGAGCATGTCGAGTAACTGGGTGCGGATGGCGGGACGGCGGCGTTGCCAGTCCTGAAGGTTGTGGATGTTTTGAAACTGGTTGGCGGTGATCGCTTCGGCGCGGCGGGCGAAGTTCTGTTGGAACTGCTGATAGCGTTCGGCGGGGGTGTGGCGGCGGGGCAGTGCGCCGGTCTGCGCCCCAAGGAAGGAAACCGATGCGAGAAGCAGGACGGCACGAAGGGACATGTCAGCTTGTAGTTTAGCGGGCAAGCGGCGGCACAGGACCGCGGTTGAAGAGCGATTCCTTGCGGGCGCGATAGGCGATGGCGAGGTGCGGAGTGTCGATGCGCTTGTTGCCCAGGTAAGAGGAGTCCATCAAGGCGGCCAGCGCGCCCGTGGTTAAGAGAGTGCGCTCGACGGCGCAGGGCATGCGGCCGGTGAGCAACAGTTGCTCCATGTAGTAGACGTGACCGGAGCAGTGGCTCCAGGGGCGGCCGGGCTGGGACCAGAATTCGGTGGAGGGAATCTCGGCTTTTCCAGGGATGGCGGCGGCAAAGCCCGCGTCGCGGAGATAGCCGTCGAGGCCGTAGACAGCGGCCTGCAAGCCGTCGCGGTATTGCAGGAGGAAGACGAGCGGACGCTTTACCAGGTCCTGCATGGTGCCGGGCTTGCGGCTACCGCTTCGCGCGACAGCTTGATCGAGAAGACGAGAGGCCCAGGCGTTCTGGCTGGTCCAGCGCCAGACTTCGGGTCCTTCGAGGCACTGGACCGAGGCGAGTCCGGTTTCGCCGCCCTTGCGGCGTTCGACCATGCACTGGAGCATTTCCAGCGAGTGGAACCCGTAGGATTCCTTGGGTCCATAGTGATAGAGGACCGCGCGCTCGATAGGTGTGTCGAGGTCGAGTTCCAAGGGCGGTTTGCGGAAGGCGTAGGGCTGGCCGGAACCGGCCATGAGCGGGAACCCGAGTTCGCGATGCTGATCGTACATCCACTTGGCCTTGGTCCAGTCGTAGGAGAAGTGCTTGTCGAAGAAGACGGGGACCGAGCGGCCGGACAGGCGGAAGACGTCGATGACCTGCTTGTAGAGCTCGTATCGCGGGTAGAGTTTCTGGCCCTTTTCGTTGTCCGGGTAACGGCCGTGCTCACCGATGAGGGAGACGCCATCGACGGCCAGCTTGCCGGTGCCCAGGGTGAGCGCCTCGGCGACGGTGGGGCAGATCTTGAAGCCGTGTTTAGCGGCAAGGGGACGGCTCAGGTCGTTGGGAGGAACCTGGTCGGTGTACATCGAGACGAGGTGGAGGCGGGGCTCGATCTTCTGGCCGTTGAATTCGTAGCCGTTGAGGAGACGCCCGATGCGAAGGTCGGCGTGGGAGTCGGGCCCGTATTCAGTGATGACGGCGGCAATCTTCTTGCGCTCAGCGGCGGGGCCTACGGCGGCGGCCGCGGCGGCGGTGGAGGCGAGCTTGAGAAACCGGCGTCGATGGGTCATCCGCCAATTATCCTCGAATTGCGGTGACGGGTTTAAGATGGGGGTATGCGGCGGATCATTGTGGCTTTGTGTGTCCTGCCGGCACTGGCGCAGGACGTTGGCAGCGAGAAAGAGTTGGCGCTCGGAGCGAGCCTGGCGGCCGGTTTCGGGCAGCACGCGCCTCGTCTGGAAAGCGAGCGTGCGCGAAAGTATGTGAAGGGCCTCGGGGCGGCACTTGTAGCGCAGTTGGAGAATCCGCGCTTCGGGTACCAGTTTGAAGTGGTGGCCAGCGAGCGGAAGCAACCGGCGGCATTCCCGGGCGGGTATGTGATGGTGCCAGCCGGGGCGCTGCTGGCAGCCGGGAGCGAAGCGGAACTGCGGGAGACACTGGCCCATGCAGTGGCGCATGTGGCGCTACGGCACGGGTTTCAGAGCAGGGGAGGCGAGGGTGCCGCGATACCGCTTTTCTTCGTGGGGGGATGGGCGGGATTACACTCCGGCGAGAGTGATAGCGTGCTGGTTCCGGCCGGATACCGGGAAACCCAGCGCAAGTACGAAAGCGAGGCGGATGAGTTCGGCAGACAGTTGGCTGGGCGGGTGGGCGAACAGTCCGGCGAGGAGTTCCGGGCCGTTCAGGACGAAGTACGAAGGCTGGTTGTGGTGGAGCGAAAGAAGCCTTCGCTCTATCGTCAAGGCCAGCGTTAACGGGGTGGAGGCAGGACCTTCATGTTGGCTGGGAGCGTAAAGAGTTGGTCGCTGAGGCCCTTGTTGATGGTGACCGA
>JAEUQD010001051.1 GCA_016789925.1 Bryobacterales bacterium
ACCCTGATTCAAAAGGAGATCGAAGACCTCTTCATCTCCATGGGTTTCGCCGTCCTCTCCGGCCCTGAAGTCGAGACCGAGTTCAACAACTTCGATGCTCTCAACATCCCGCCCGACCATCCCGCGCGGGACATGCAAGACACCTTCTGGCTCGAAAGCGGACATCTCCTCCGCACCCACACCTCGCCGGTCCAGGTCCGTGGCATGCTTCGCTTCGGCCCCCCGCT
Source organism: Bryobacterales bacterium (assembly GCA_016789925.1). Classification (GTDB taxonomy): domain Bacteria; phylum Acidobacteriota; class Terriglobia; order Bryobacterales; family Bryobacteraceae; genus JADLDI01. Next base: position 228 of record JAEUQD010001051.1, read on the forward strand.
GCGCATGATCGCCCCCGGCCGTGTCTTCCGCAACGAAGAAGTCGACCCCTCCCACGAACACACCTTCTACCAATTGGAAGGCATGATGATCGACCGCGATGTCTCCATCGCCCATCTCACCTATTTCATGAAGACGCTCCTCCAGGGCATCTTCCACCGTGACGTCACCGTCCGCCTCCGTCCCGGCTACTTCCCCTTCGTCGAACCCGGCTTCGAACTCGACATCCAATGCCTGCTCTGCGAAGGCAAAGGCTGTCCTGTCTGCAAACAGAGCGGTTGGGTCGAACTGCTTCCCTGCGGACTCGTCCACCCCAACGTCCTTCGCTATGGCGGCATCGACCCGGAACACTGGAATGGCTTCGCCTTCGGCCTCGGCCTCACCCGACTCGCCATGATGCGCTTCGCCATCGACGACATCCGTCTCCTCCAAAGCGGCGACCTCCGCTTCCTGACCCAATTCTGATCCCATGAAGTTCTCCACCAATTGGCTCGCCGAGTTCACCGGCCCGCTGGGCATCTCCCCCCACGAGCTTGCCAATCACATCACGCTCAAGACCGCCGAGCAGGAAGACGTTTACCCCGTCGGCGCGCATCTTCCGCACATCGTCGTGGCCCGTGTGATCTCCGTTGATAATCGCGTCGCCACCATCGACGCCGGACCGCAACTCGGCCAGCGCACCGTCTATTGCGGCGCCCCTAACGTGCGCCCCGGTATGATTTCCGCTTACGTTCCCTCCGGCACGACACTCCACGGCAAAGTCATCGCGAAGGCCATTGTTCACGGCGTCGAATCCGACGGCATGCTCGCTTCCGGCGCCGAACTCTCGCTCAACCGGGAAGGCGAAGGCATCCTTGACCTCGACCCCTCTCTTGCTCCCGGTTCGCCCCTCCCCAACTGCACCCCGGACCACATCATCGACATCGACAACAAGTCGCTTACCCATCGCCCGGACCTCTGGGGACACCTCGGCATGGCCCGCGAAGTTACGGCCATCCTCCACCGCTCCCTCCGTGATCCCGTCGACCTCTCCCTCATCCCTACCACGGCTGCGCCCCTGAAGGTCGAAATCGAAGACACCACGCTCTGCCCGCGCTACTCCGCGCTCGTCTTCGAAAACGTCACCGTCAAACCCTCGCCGCTCTGGCTTCAGTACCGTCTCGAATCCATCGGCCTCAACCCCATCAACAACATCGTCGACGTCACCAACTACGTCATGGCGGAATTGGCTCAGCCCATGCACGCCTTCGATCACGACACCCTCACCGGCAACACCATCTACGCCCGCCGCGCCAAGCCCGGCGAATGGATTGTTGGCCTCAACAAAGAGACCTATCACCTCGACCACGAAACCGTCGTCATCGCCGACGAGAAAGGTCCCGTCGCCATCGGCGGCATCATCGGCGGGCTCGACTCCGGCGTCACCGCCCACACCACACGCATCGTTCTCGAAAGCGCCAACTTCCACCCCGGCAACATCCGCAAGTCCTCCACCCGCCTCAAGCTCCGCACCGACGCCTCCATGCGGTTCGAGAAGTCGCAGGACCCTGTCAACACCACCCGCGGTCTTGCGCGCGCCATCACCCTTCTCCAACTCGTCTCCCCCGGCATTCGTCTGGTCGGCGGTCTTGCCGACACGCATCGCACCCTCGACCCCGCGCCCGTCATCGACCTCCCCTTGGATTGGCTCCGCCGCAAACTCGGTCGCGACGTTCCGACTGGAGAGATTGAGCAGATACTCCGGTCTCTTCAGTTCGGCGTCCTGCCTGCGTCCAACAACCTCCTCAAGATCACCGTCCCCTCCTGGCGCGCCACGAAGGACATCTCCATCAAGGACGATCTCGTCGAGGAGGTGGGTCGCATGATCGGCTACACGGCCATACCCCCGGGATCTCCCCTCCTGCCTGCCGTTCCCCCTCCCGCCAATCCGCAGCGCGAGTACTTCCATTTCCTCCGCCAGACCGCCGCCTCGCAGGGCTTCACCGAGGTCTATAACTACTCGTTCCTCTCCGAAGACCAGGCGCGCGAGCTACACCTCGACCCCGCCGGTCACGTCCGCGT
>JAEUQD010000012.1 GCA_016789925.1 Bryobacterales bacterium
GGGCGACCTCTACGCCCTCGTCGTCTCAAAGCTGCAAGGGCAGGACTCGAAGCGCTGCCTGACCAGCGCGGCCTTCTACCGCATCCGGCGCGGACTCGTCGACGCCTTGCAATTCGATCGGCGTCAAATCCGACCCTCCACGCGGCTTGAAACCATCTTGCCTCTGAACGGTCGGCGCGATAGCTGGCGTCGCCTCCAAGCATCCACGAAACTGAAGCTACCTGCGTTGCGCCCCACTGCCCGGCTGCAAGCAGTCTTCCTCTCCCTCGGCATCGTCATGACAGTCGCGCCCGGAATCTACGCACGTATCGCCCCTGCCTGGTTTTTGCTGCTCTTGTTGCTCGGCCTGATCGTCGGCGGTCTCCTTATCCGCCTCTTCCCATCCCTGGCCACTGAATTCCCACTGCAAAACCCAAGTGTCGGCTACCTGTCCCGCGAAGTGCTCGCCATGAACCACGCTCAACTCTCCGCGGAACTCGGGTCCTGGAACAAACAGGAAGTCTGGCAATCCCTCTGTCGCCTCATCGCCGCGCGGACTTCCCTCGACCCCGCCCAAGTCAAACCCGAATCGCAGATCTCCGGCGACTTGGGTATCGATTGATTCCTCACGATGAACCAACCGCTTGTATCGACTGCGCATGCCCCCGGCCGCATCGACAACCCCACGCCACCGGGTTCGACCCTTCACCTGGAACTCGCGTTCCCGAGTGCGGTCGCGTCGGACCCCAGCGCACTATTGAAGACCGCGCCGGTCAACTGACCACGTGTGTTGCCGGCGGGTCCGGGGTCAACGGGTAATAAATCATTGCAGCAGGGTCTTGACTAACGGATTCGATTACTGACTTGCAAGGATCTTATGAGAGTTGTGGCAAAGTTCATTCTCCCTGTCGTGGTCCTGGTCGTAAGCTGTCATCTCGCTCATCGTCATCCGGCGCCGCCTGAGTACCAGGCGCTGCTTTGGATCAAGAAGCTTCAGCAGGCTGAGTCGCGATACTACGAAACCTACCATCGGTACGGCTCTCTGGAAGACTTAGGACCGAGTGGCGCCATGTTGATCGAAGGCGGAGCCGTTGAGGGCAGTCACGCTGGTTATCGGTTCACGATTGAGCGGGGGCATCAGTCCTACGTTCTTCGTGCCACACCGGTCGATGCTAACAAGACGTCCTACTATGCCGACCAGACAGGTCTTATTAGGATCAGCTATGGAAAGCAACCGGCGACAGCAGACAGCGAGGTTCTGAGGTAACTTAGGAAGCGACTCAACAACATACAGGGCTGACACGTCTCACTTTTGTTTCACGATTGTTTTTAACCCCATCATTTCAATCACTTGCGGCCAAGGCACGGTCCGCCAATTCCGCGAGGAGGACAGAGCGCTCCGCCACCTTCGCCTGATGGCCACCCGCCAAACCTCCGTTCCCTCCCTCCGGCAACCCAACCCGCTCCCCAACAAGGCACCGCTCGGGAATTGCTCACCCGAGTTCGGCCACACGGCGAGTCGGGTGCGTGGCGCAAGCTGAGCGCTATGGGCGCATGAAAATCCCGCCGACGTAGAATGAAGAAGGTATGATCGAGCGCGTCATCGTGAGCGACCCTGAACTGATGGGTGGAACTCCTTGTTTCCGCGGTACCCGCGTCCCGTTCAAGAACTTGATCGATTATCTCGAAGGCGGCTATTCACTGGATGAGTTTCTTCGCCAGTTCCCCACCGTCACGCGGGAGGCGGCGGTGCAAGCGTTGGAAGAGGCTAAGGAGTCGCTGTTAGCCACCATCGCATGAAGGTGCTGTTGGATGAGTGCCTGCCGGTCGACTTCCGGCATTGTCTGCCCGGGCATGAGGTTCACACTGTTCAATGGGCAGGCTTGAAGGGCAAAAAGAACGGCGAGTTGCTGCAGGCTGCGGAGGCTGTGGGCTACGATGTCCTCCTCACGGTGGACCAGGGCATCCCACAGCAAGCACAGTCCGGGAACCGTCGTATTGCCGTTCTGGTGTTATATTCACAGACCAACCAACTGGCCGACCTCGAGCCGCTGACTGAGTCGGTTCTGGAAGCCCTCTCGAAAGTTAGACCAGGTGAAATGATCGCAGTCAGCCACCCAGGCTAAGATCGAAGGATGAAAATCCTGCCGGCACTCATTTCCCTCTTCCTGGTGCTGGCCGCCCACCTCCCCGCGCAGGCCCCAGGCACCATCGACGCCGAGGGTAACAAGTACTTTCCGAACGGCCTCGGGCGCTATCCCCTCCGCCGCAAGGGAATCTGGCAGGTGCAACGGCTCCATAACCCCACCGGCAACCTGAGCCGCCTTCCCGTCATCACGCCGTCCGAGCTGCAAAGCCTCAACAACACCCTCGACGCCTTAAGCGCGATCTTCAAAGCCACCCCGGAGTCCAATATTCTTGAGGGCTACTGGATGAGGGAATCGCGGACCTTCGACTACCCCAACAAGGCCGGCCAGCCGCCGGAGTTCGCCCCGGCACGGCTGCCGTTCGCTTTTGCTACCGGCTTCTACCCTTTCTACCTCGAAGACGTTCTGACCAACGGGAAGTACGTTCCGCAGTGGGGCGGCGAAACCGCATCCATCTACTTTTGGTTCAACCGCCTGCCAAGTTCCATGGGCCGCCGCATCGTGCTCACCGAAAGGCTTGCGAACGAACACGATGTCGAGATCTACTTCCGCCCCCGCATCACCGGCACTTACCAGGGCTTGCCGCTCATCGAGGGGCAGGATCTGCTCATCGCCCGCCCCGGCCGCGATCCCTGGGTCGCGGTCTCCTACGCCCGCGCTCTGAAACTCGCCATCCCCCAGTTCGAAAAGGACCGCGACACCGCCGAGAAGCGCCTGGCCGACCTGAAAAAGAAGCACGCCGACACCCTGTCACCCGCCTATGAGGCGCAAATGCGTGCCCACCTGGAAAAGTATTCCGGTGAGTTCCGCACCAGCAACCCGGAGAAGTGGAAGGGCCGCGTGGCCGGCATGGAACGCGAACTCCTCTACAACCGAGAGAAGGCCGCCAGGGACGCCAACCCCGCCCGCGACAAAGACGGCCTCTGGTATTGGAATCCCATCGACGCGCTCGCCGACGCCAGCAAGCGCCTCGCCGAGTTGACGCCTGCCGACTCCACAACCCCGAGTTGCTTCCTCGCCGCCCCCCAGCCAGCCGCCGCCGGCCGCTATGCCATCACCGGGTCCATCGACAGACTCGGCGTCAACCCGGCGTGCGAAGCCCTCGTGACCGACAATCACGCCTACTTCGACCCCAAACTGCCTCGCTCGGAAGTGCAGATCCTGTTCGTGCGGAGCATCGGACGCTGCGGCAAGGTCGTGGATGGCAAGCTCATCCCGGCCGAGAAGCCCCTCCCCGACAAACCCTCCCAGGGCTGCGCGCGCCACCCCTTCTACTGGGAGCAGATGGACTGGACCAAAGTATCGGCGCTGGTCCTTCGTTAGCGCTGAGTCGCTCCGCCTGTCTTACTTCCGTATCGCAATTGTTTTCAACCCCATCCTTTCAATCACCTGCGAAACGAAATCCCCTGTCAATCAAATTAATCGCATCTTTTTCTCTTGACATCGAATAGCCAGCCGTGATACCCTCCCAAATAGAAAGGACCAGTGTGTCTTGCCCCACCAAGCAAGGGGGCGACACAACACTGGTCCTTTTTCATTTTCTGTCGGAAAGGATTCATCCCCAATGCCGAATCAGTCCGGACCCACCTCCGCTCAAGGCAAGGCCGCGTCGTCGCGCAATGCCATGCGCCATGGTCTCACCAACCTCCATCCGGTCGTCACCGAAGCCGACCGTCCCGAGTACGAAGCCCTCCGCGAACAACTCCTCGACTCCCTCCAACCCGTCGGCTTCCTCCAGGACCTCACCGTCCAGCGCCTCGTCAACGCCGCCTGGAACATGCAACGCTGCCTCAAGCTCGAAAACCAGGTCATGGCGAGCATCGACGGCGCCGACCCCCTCAGCAACCCCGACACCCAAAAACAAGTCGCCCTCTTCCAGCGCTACTACCTTCGCTTCGAAGGCTCCTACCGCGCCAACCTCCGCGAACTCGAACGCCTCCAGCGCCTCCAACTCCTCCAGGATGTCCATTTCGGAGAGGAGCACGCCGTCAGCGCGCTCCACGATCTCCAGTTATATCAACGCTTTGCGAAACAAAATGGCCTTCCGCCCCAACCGGTGCAGGAACCGGACCAAAACCCGCAACCCCTGTCAAATCAACAGGGTGCGAAACGAAATGCCGCCGCATTCGCAAAAGTCGGCCGCAACTCCCCCTGCCCCTGCGGTTCCGGCAAAAAGTACAAGCGATGCTGTGGCGTCAACGCGCCCCCTATCCTCTACGCCGCCTGATGAGGGCTCAGGCGCACCAAGGCACGAGGCCCCGTTGTGCCATGTTTTCAATCGAGTGCGAAACGAAATGAGCGAGTCGGCAAAAAGAAAAATAGAACTATCCGGGCAACGGACGCACACTCCACACTTCGCCCGCCGGAGGGGGGGCCCCAGGCGGGCGCCAGAAGTGCAACAATGTTACAAGAAGCGGAGCGAACATCCAAGACCGGCGCGTCCAAACCAGACTCTTTGTTCGCCCCGCTCAGGCGAGATTACACGATGAGTGCGTCTTCGCCTGCCTCATCCAGGTTCCAGACAACCGGTGAGGAGGTAAAACTTACTGACCCACGGCGCGGGCGGTGGTATTTTTTCCCGCGCCCGGGTCAGCGGAATACAACCGCACCTCGACCCGCCGGTTCTGCTTCCGTCCCGCGCGGGTCTTGTCGTCAGCCACCGGCGCCGCATTTCCCATGCCCATCACATGAATCCGGTAGAGCGGAACCTTGTGCTGTAGGGTCAGGTAGCGGACCACTTCTTGCGCCCGGCGGCGGCTCAATTCCAGATTCAGTTCCGGGCTTCCGGTCTTGTCCGTGAATCCTTGAACCTCCAGGACGTACCGCTTGTGCGCACTGATGGTGCCGACCGCGGCGTCCAACTGCTTCTTGGCCTCTTCGTCCAGTCGTGCCTTGCCGCTGGCAAACAAGACGACTTCCTTCCCGATCAACTGGAAGTTGTCGATAGCGGCCATCTTTTGTTCAAGTTCCGCGGACCGCTGATCCAGCGCGGAGCGAACATCGTTGGCCGACCGTTGCGCCTGGTCGGCCCGGCTGCCGCTTTGCTGCGCGGCTTCGTTGGCCTGGGCTGCGGCATTCGCCGCTTCCCCCGCCCGCCGGTCCGCGGCTTGCGCCCGTTCGTCAACCCGGCTGACATTCTGCTCAATGCTCGCGATGGAAGCGTCGGTCTTTTGATCCTTGCTTTCCAGTTCGCTAATCTTCTTGTCGAGCGGAGCCACCTTCGCACCCACATACTTCTTGGTGGCACACCCCGCGGAAACCAACAACAACACTGTCAGCGCCGACATGGCGGCGACAGCAGGACGCAGACTGGTTAAGGTCTTCAGCATATACGTTCTCCTGATTCTCCTTATTGCCGGTTAAGGCGAACCGCCCACCACCGGCTTGCACTGAGTGCAATTCTGGTGCCAATATAACTCAGGTCGGTGCTGGAATAGTAGGGTGGGCCACAAGATACTACGAAAAAGTTGTCTGAAAATTTTACCTGCATCGGCAATTTTTGCCTCCCCAAATGGCAATCGCGCCGCGGAGAGGGAGCCCGCGGCGCGATGTCCATTCGGTTAAGGTCGTGGAGGAGTTCGACCTCTCGTCGCCCGTGTACCTGCTGGGCCGGACGATGAACACCGAAACCTGCTGCAAGAGACTTGGAAACCGGGAGAGGGAGAAGAAAGCTGCCACTCAACGAAAAAATCCCGGATTTCCTAAACCTGCTTGCTTATTCTTTGCCTAGATTGTGAGCAAGTGGAATGCCAAAGATTCAGGACTGCTATTACTTTCGTTCCCCCACTCCCGCCGGTCCGTTCTTATACCGTTCCAACGAGAACTCACGCGGCGGCGCCGACTCCCCCAGCACCCACCGGGCCGCCTGCTCCCCGAGCGCCGGCGAGAACTTGAAGCCGTGACCCGAGCCGCCACCCAGGACAAACGCATTGCTTGCCTCGGGATGACGCGCTGCAATCAGATGCCCGTCGGCAGACATCTCATACTGGCACACCCGTGACTCGGACAGCGGCGCCTGCGCCAACCCGGGAAAGCGACGCGCCAGGTAGGCACGGGCAGCCGCCAGGGCGTCGGGCGACGCCACCCGCTCGCCCGCGCTCGGATCGAAAGCCGGACCCGGCGTGTCGTCCGCCACCTTGAAGCCGCGCCACTGGTTGCCGGGAATCCCGTAGTAGCGCGTCGCGCTGTTATCGATCCAGGCCGGAAAATTGCTCTCGTTGAAACGGGAATCGCCGGCCGGCGTACCAAAATAGAAAACGTCCTGGCGGGTCGGCGTCAGGGCCCGGCCAAGCACGTTGGGGAACAAGCCGGGAAGCCACGGGCCGGCCGCGAAGACGTATTGGTCGGCAGCGAGGGTCGAACCATCGTTCAGGCGCAGCGGACCCATCCGTCCCGAGGTGATCGTCCCAGGTTCTACCTGGGCTTGGCGGTAAGTGCCGTTCTCCGCCAGGAAGCCCTCAAAAACCGCCTGGCAGGCCCGGCGCGCAAGGACAAACCCGGCTTCCTGCTCCAGTACGGCGGTCAGCACGCCGTCCCAGTTGATCTGGGGAAAACGGCGCGCGGCTTCCTCCGGCCGCAGGGATTCAAACGGGAGTTGATGCTCCCGCAACGCCTCCAACGCGGCCTTGTCCCAGGCTTCGTTGCGCACCGTCGAGAACCAGAGTACGCCATTGTTGTGGAAGAGCTTGAGCCGCCAGCGCTGCTCGTTTTCACGCCACAGTTTGATGGCCCGCGCCGTCAGCTGCGTATAGACCGTGTTCGGACCGTAGCCGCATCGAACCACCCGCGTTTCGTCTCCGGACGAGGAACGGGAGTGGCCCGGTCCCCAGGCATCGATGAGTGTCACGCGATGGCCGGCCCTCAGTAGATGAAGGGCAGTCCAGCCGCCAAAAGCTCCGGCGCCGATAACGGCAATGTGAGTGGGCATTTCCGGTATTGTATCCGGGACTTACCGGCTTCTGCCGCGGGGCATGGCCTGGCCGCCCAACCCGGCGCCACCAGAACCCTGGCCGGAACCCATGCCGCCTGAGTTGTTGCCGAACCCGCCACCGAAGCCGCTGCTGCCACGTCCCTGCTGACCCTGCTGGCCCTGCTGGCCTTGCTGGCCGAAGCCGGTCATCCCGGCGCCGCCGGGCGCCTTCTCCAGTTTCGGGTCGTA
>JAEUQD010000014.1 GCA_016789925.1 Bryobacterales bacterium
TACTCGCGAAATGCGGAATGTGCGGCGCGGTCCTCACCTTGTGCACGCTCAGGTACACGATGTGGCCGGTCCCAGCCTGCCGGGCCGCCGCGACCGCGTTGAGCCCCATTTCCGTTTCATGTTGACTTAGCGCCGTTGCCACAAAGGCGGCGTCCGCGCCCGCAAAGCATTCCGCCAAGGTTTCCGGTTTCTCCAGGTCACCGACAACACCGGTCACTCCCGGTGGCAGAGCGGCCACCTTCTCCAGTGACCGAGTCATCACCTGAACCTCGAAGCCTCGCCCCAGCGCTTCGGCCATTACCGCGCTGCCCGTAGTCCCAGTGCCGCCCACAATCAGCAATCGCAAATCGAGCCTCCTTTAAGCCGTCTGGAACCACGCCTTGGCCGGCGCTTTGTAGCTGATGCCCAATTCCGGCGTCTCGACTCTTGCTTTCTTTCCCTTGGATTGGAACAAGTGCGCTAGCGTGCCTGTGGTCAGCAGCGTACGCTCCACGGGATACACCGGCTTGCCCGTGACAATCATCTCTTCGATGCACCAGACCAGCCCGTCGAAATGGGGCAGCGGACGCGACCGGTCGGGCAAGCCGAAGAAGGTCGATTCCACTTTGCCGTTGACATTGCCTGCCCACGACCAACCCGACGCGCCTCGCTGGATAATCAATCCCGCGGCCTTGAGCCCATCGCGGTACTGCACGACGAAGAGCACGGGGCGCCGCACGGGGTCGCGCAAGTCGCCTTGCCAGTTGCGCTGGCGCTGGGCCGCCGCCTCGAACAGCGGTTTGGCCCATGCTCCTTCGCCATCCATCCAGGACCAGACGGCGTCGCCGCCTAACCGCTCGACCCACTGCACACCCGTCTCTCCGCTGCCGCGGCGCTCGACCATGCACTGCAGACTCTCCAACAGGTGGAATCCGTAGGCGTCTTCATCGCCGTTCCCCATACACACGGCCGCGTCGACCTTCGCCCCTAACGGGATTTCCAGGTGCGGCGTGCGGACAGTCACCGGAATTGACGACCCCGCCATGAATGGTGAGCCCACCTTCTTCACGCGGTCGTACATCGCCTTGGCCTTACTCCAGTCATAGGAGAGGTGCTTGTCGGAGAACACTGGAATGCGTGATTTGTGCGGTTCGAGTACATCGAGGATTTTCGTCATCAGCTCAAAGCGCGGGTATTGTTTCTGCCCAAGTTCGGTAACCGGGTAGTTGCCATGCTCGCCGACGAAGACAACGGCATCGACGGCCACTTTTCCGGTGCCTAGCGTGATGGCTTCTTCGATAGTCTTGTACAGGGTGAAGCCATTGCGAGCCGCGAGGTCGCGGCTCATGTCGTTCTGCGGAGTCTGGTCCGTGTACATCGAAACGACCTGGGTGCGCGCCTTCATGTGTTTCGCGTTGGGCGAGTAGCCCGCCAGCAACCGCCCGACAATCACGTCCGCGTGCGAATAATGCCGGTATTCCGTGACAATCGCCGCGACTTTTTTCTTCCGGCCGTCCGCCGCCCAGAGGGGCAAGGCGGCGAGCGCCGCGCCGAACTCTCGTCTTGTGACCATTCTCGCAGTATACTCGTCAGAAATATGCGCTTAGCACTGATGGTTGTTGTTTTGGCCTTGCCGCTGCTTCCGCAGACCCGGAAATGGCCTACCACCACACGCCCCGTCGTTCGCGGTAGCCAGCACGCCGTGTCGTCGATGCGGCCGGAAGCCTCGCTGGCCGCGGAGCGAATCCTCCGCGCGGGCGGCAATGCCTTTGATGCGGCCGTGGCGGGCCAGGCGGTTCTGGGATTGAACGACGCTCCCAACAACGGCATCGGCGGCGATGCCCAACTGCTGCTGTTCGACGCGAAGGCGCGCAAGGCCATCTCGCTGAATGCGGAAGGCACCGCGCCTCAAATGGCCACCATCGACTGGTACAAGAAGAACCACAAAGGCGAATTACCCTCCAGCGACACTTTGTTGTCTGGTACGGTTCCCGGCGTGATCGACGCGTGGTACATCATGTTGGACCGTTGGGGAACGATGACATTCGCGGACGTTCTCGCTCCGGCGATCGATCTGGCCGAGAATGGCTATCCGATCGCCGACAAACTGGCTTCGGCCATCAATGGATCCAAGAAGCTCTCGAAGTATCCCACGTCGGTTGCTTTGTACCGTCCGAACGGCAAGGTGTGGAAGCCGGGCGAGTTGATCACTAACCGGGACCTGGCACGGACACTGCGGCGTCTAGTGGACGCCGAGAAAGCCGCGTCAGGGCAGGGCCGCCGCGCCGGGCTGAAGGCGGCGCGCGACCTCTTCTACAAGGGAGAGATTGCCCGTGAGATGGCGCACTTCTCCGAGGAGAACGGCGGCTTGTTCCGCTACGAGGATTTCGCGCGGTTCGAGTCGCGCGTGGAGACGCCGATCGGAGTGACATATCGCGGCTACGAGGTCCTCAAGAACCCCTCGGCTTCGCAGGGTCCGGCGGAATTGTTCGCGCTCAACATCCTCGCCAATTTCGACCTCAAGGCGATGGGCCATAACTCGGCCGACTACATCCACACCAGTATTGAAGCCGTCAAACTCGCCTTTGCGGACCGTGAACACATCGGGGACGACACGTTCCAGAAGATCCCCTATGACAAGCTGCTTTCCACCGCTTACGCGGCCGAGCGCGCCCGCCTCATCGATGCCAAGACCGCGTCGCTGGACTTTCGTCCCGGGGTTCCGGGCGTTCTCACCGACGTCAATTTCGATTCTTCGGCGGGGGATGCGGGCGACACAAGTTATATCTGCGTGATCGACAAGCACCGGAACGTGGTCAGCTTCACGCCGTCGCTGCACTCCGGCTTTGGTACCAACGTCGTGATGGGGAATCTGGGCTTTTCGTTCAACTGCCGCGGCGATTATTTTTCACTGGTTCCGGGTCATCCCAATGCGCTGGCTCCGGGCAAGCGTCCGCGG